>JBARAE010000106.1:0-9748 GCA_049791715.1 Micromonospora sp. | reverse complement strand
GACGCTGCCCGGAGTGCGGCAAGCCGCTGACCGTGGGCGTGCTGAGCCGGATCGGGGAGCTGGCCGATCGTCCCGCCGGTCACCGCCCGGATCAGGCCCGCCCGGTCACACATCTGGTGCCACTGGCCGAGATCCTCGGCGAGATCAACAACGTCGGGGCCCGTTCCAAGAGGGTGGCGGGGAAGCTCAACGACCTGATCGCCGCGCTCGGCCCGGAGCTGGAGATCCTGACCCGCACTCCGCTGAACGAGATCGGCCAGGCCGGTGGGGAGCTGCTCGCCGAGGGGATCGGTCGGCTACGCCGGGGCGTCGTACATCGCGTTGCCGGCTTCGACGGCGAGTACGGCGTGATCACCCTCTTCGCCCCCGGGGAGCTGCCCGGATCGGCCGTCGGAGCGCAGGCGGAGACGCTCTTCGACATACCCGTACCGACGCAGCGGGTGCCCACCGAGCCGGCGGCGAAGCCCCGGGCGGAGAGCAACGCGAAGGCTGAGCCGAAGCGTCGCCCGCGCCCGCCAGTCGCGCCGGCGCCACCGGTCGCCCCGGCGCCCTCGCCGCACGAACCGTTCGAACCGTTCGAACCGTTCGAACCGTTCGAACCGATGCTCGCCGGCATGGAGGAGGTCGGCACGGGGCTGCTCGACCGACTCGACGCCATGCAGCGGGTGGCCGCGTCCGCGCCGGGCGGGCCGCTGCTGATCGTGGCTGGCCCGGGCACCGGCAAGACCCGGACGCTGACTCACCGGATCGCCTACCTCTGCGCCGAGCTGAACGTCTTCCCCGAGCAGTGCCTGGCGATCACCTTCACCCGGCGGGCCGCCGAGGAGCTGCGGCACCGCCTCGACGGCCTGCTCGGGCCGGTGGCCGAGGACGTCACCGTCGGCACCTTCCACTCGCTGGGGCTCACCATCCTGCGGGAGAACGCGGCGGCGGCGGGCCTGCCACTGGACTTCCGGATCGCGGACGACGCGGACCGGGCGGCGGCCCGCGCGGAGGCCGGCGACGACCCGGAGGCGTACACGACGCTGCTGCGCAAGCGGGACCTGGTCGACCTGGACGAGCTGCTCAGCCTGCCGGTCGCGCTGCTCAGGGCGGACAAGAAGCTGGTGCGGGACTACCGGGAACGCTGGCGGTGGATTTTCGTCGACGAGTACCAGGACGTCGACGCGGTCCAGTACGACCTGCTGCGACTGCTCAGCCCCGCCGACGGCAACCTCTGCGCCATCGGCGACCCGGACCAGGCGATCTACTCGTTCCGGGGCGCCGACGTCGGCTACTTCCTGCGTTTCTCCCAGGACTTCATCGACGCCCGGCTGGTCCGGCTGAACCGCAACTACCGCTCGTCGGCCCCGATCCTGGCCGCCGCGGTGCAGGCCATCGCGCCGTCGTCGCTGGTCCGGGGCCGCCGGCTCGACCCGGCCCGGCTCGACCCGGAGGCCCCGCTGGTGGGTCGCTACCCCGCGGCCTCCGTCGCCGACGAGGCGGATTTCGTGGTACGCACCATCGACGAGCTGGTCGGCGGCCTCTCTCACCGATCGCTGGACTCCGGCCGGATCGACGGGCGGACGACCTCGCTGTCGTTCTCCGACATCGCCGTGCTCTACCGCACCGACTCGCAGGCCGCGCCGATCGTGGACGCCCTCGCCCGGGCCAACATCCCGGTGCAGAAGCGCTCGCACGACCGGCTCCGGGACCGGCCCGGGGTGGCCGCCATCGCGCGCGAGCTGCGGCACGCCGACGGCTTGGGCGGTGGCCTGCCCGCCCGGGTACGCCTCGCCGGGCAGGTGCTCGCCGACCGGTTCGCCGCGCCGACCCTCGACGGTTCCGGGGCGGTGCGACCGGAGGAGATCTGGTCGGCGGTGGATCTGCTCACCCCGCTGGCCCGGCGGTGCGGCGACGACCTCGGGCTGTTCCTGTCCCAGCTCGCCACGGGCGCGGAGGTGGACGCGCTCGACCCGCGCGCCGAGGCGGTCACCCTGCTCACCCTGCACGCGGCCAAGGGGCTGGAGTTCCCGGTGGTCTTCCTGGTCGGCGCGGAGGACGGGCTGCTGCCGCTGCGCTGGCCCGGCTCGGAGCCGGACTCCGACGCGGTCGCCGAGGAGCGGCGACTCTTCTTCGTCGGCCTGACCCGGGCCCAGGACCGGCTGTACGTCAGCCATGCCGCCCGCCGCTTCCGGCAGGGGTCGGAACGCGACTGCCGGCCGTCCCCGTTCCTCGATGTCATCGACCCGGGGTTGTTCGAACGCTTCGGCGAGGCGGAGCCGCGACGCCCGAAGGACCGGCAGCTCCGCCTGATCTGACCGCCCCGCGCACGGCGGCTGGCCTCCGGCCGCCGTGGAGGTCCGGGCGGCTCCGCCGGGCGGCATACCGCAGTACGCGATATGCCTGAGCGTCATATTTATGACTCTCAGGTATATCGCTCCCGGTGCACTGCCCGTCCTCGGCGCGACACGCCCGGTGGGAAACGGCGGATACGCCGGCTCACCGGCGGGCGGGCTCCGGAGTTTCTTCCTGGACGGGCCGCCGGGGGCGTTCGGTGCTCACCACCAGCGCCACCCCGGCCACGATCACCGCCCCACCGAGCAGCACCTGCGCGGTTACCGGCTCGGCGACGAGCAGCGCGCCGAGCGCCACCGCGACCGTCGGGTTGACGTACGCGTAGGTGGAGACGAGCGAGATCGGGGCGTGGTGCAGCAGCCAGACGTACGCGGTGAAGGCGACCAGTGAGCCCGCCACCATGAGGTACGCGAGCGCCGCCCAGGAGCGACCGGTCACCTGGGCCGGGGAGAAACCGCGCAGCTCACCGCGGCCGACGGCGATGACGGTGAGCGCGGCGGCGCCGGCGACCATCTCGTAGACGGTGGCCACGAACGGGTCGGCCGGCATCCGGAGGCGACCGGAGAGGAAGGAGCCGACGGACCAGGAGGCGGCCCCGGCGACCACGGTGAGCGCCCCGGCCAGCGGGACCGCCCCGGAGCCTCCGGTGGGCAGCACGAGCAGGATCAGGCCGACGAAGCCCAGGGTCACCCCGGCGAAGGTCCACAGCGGGGGCCGGTCGCCGCTGACCGTGCGCAGCAGCACGACCAGCAGCGGGACGGTGGCCACCAGCAGGGCGGCGATGCCGGAGGGCACTGCGACGCCGACCGGCCCGGACTCGGCGAGCACCACCACGCCGTTGCCGCCGGCCAGGAGCAGCACCCCGACGCCGGCGGCGGATCCGAGTTGCCACCGGTCGACCCGGAGCGCCCCCGGTCCCCGGCGGAGCCGCAGGATGACCGCGAGCACCAACGCGGCGGCGGCGAACCGGGCGGCGGCCGAGGTGAGCGGGGGCAGCGACTCGACGGCGATCCGGATGCCGAGATAGGTCGAGCCCCACAGGACGTAGACCAGGAGCAGCGCCGTCCAGATCAGGGCCGGTCGGGCGGAGGGCGTGGACGCGGTACCGGACGGCGTCGCACTTGCGGGGCGTGAGCTCATCGGTGGACCACGCTACGGTGGCCGGGGCGTCGGCGTCCCGCGTTGGTGGCCGGCCTCTCAACACTGGCGTACGCAGGAGGGCGTTGATGACGAACTTCGGACCACCGGGCGGCGGCTCCGCGGAGCGCTGGGGTGGACGTCGGCCAGAGGACGCGTACGGCCCACCAACGGATCCGCGTTTCGAGCCGCCGTACGAGCCGCAGCCCGGCGGCTGGGGTGACCCGGCGGGGCAGCGGTACGAGCCGGCGGCGGGGAACGGCTGGGACGCCGGGCAGACCGCGGTCCAGCCGGGCGTCGCCGACACGTACCGCCCCTACCAGCCGGCGGCTCACGGCTACCCGCCCGCGGGGCAGAGCGGCTATCCGCCGGCCGGCCCGTACCCCGGCTACCCGCCCGTCGAGCCGTACGCCGAACCGACGCCCCCGCCGAAGCGCGGCAAGGGCCGGCTCATCGCGCTGCTCGCCGTCCTGGCGGTGCTCGTCCTCGGCGGTGCGGCCACCCTGTACGTGCTCAACCGCGACGAGCCGACCCCGACGGCCGGGACGGCCGTCCCCACGTCCGTGGCGGTGGACCCGTCGGCGGAGGCGAGCGAACCGGTCGTGCCGGCGACCTCCGCGCCGGCGCCCGCGTCGTCGTCCGACCCCCGGTTCGTCAAGGCGGGTCAGTGCGTGCGGAACGAGGGCGCGGCCGGCGGCAAGCCGAAGCTGGTGATCAGTGGGTGCGCCGCGAAGACGTACCAGGTGCTGCGGCGGTTCGACGGGCCCACCACGGGCGAGAAGGACGCCGAGGCGAAGTGCGCCAAGGTCGCGGGCTACACGAACTGGTACTTCTTCGACAGCGAGCTGGACACCCTCGACTTCGTCCTCTGCCTCAAGCAGCGCTGATCCCGGGGGTAGGAGAAACTAGGGCTGTCTAGCGTGGATGCTAGAGAGCCCTAGTTTCATGTCGACGAGCCCGACACGCCGGTAGCCGCATCTACGCATGTCTAGGCCGCCAGCTAGACGGCCCGATACTGTGCGATGCGTGGATCCGGTCCGCAACCCGTACGCCCCGGGCGCCGGCCAGCGCCCGCCCGAACTCGCCGGGCGGGGGCGGGAACTGGACGTCTTCGACGTCGTGCTGGAGCGCATCGCCCGCGGCCGCCCCGAGCGGAGCCTGATGCTCACCGGGCTGCGCGGCGTCGGCAAGACCGTCCTGCTCAACACCCTTCGCTCGCAGGCGATCAACCACCTCTGGGGCACCGGGAAGATCGAGGCCCGGCCGGACCAGTCGCTGCGCCGTCCGATCGCCGCCGCCCTGCACATGGCGGTCCGCGAACTCGCCCCCCGGCACCGCGCCCCGGACCGGATCGACGCGTTCCTCGGCGTGCTCAAGGCGTTCGCCCAGCGCTCCGCGCCGACGGGTCGCGGCGGGGCGACGCCGAAGCTGCGCGACCGGTGGCAGCCCGGCATCGACGTACCGGCCAGCAGCGGCCGGGCCGACTCCGGGGACATCGAGATCGACCTGGTCGAGCTGCTCACCGACGCCGCGGCGGTGGCCACCGACGTGGGCACCGGCATTGCGATCTTCATTGACGAGATGCAGGACCTCGGCGCCGAGGACGTCTCCGCGCTCTGCGCCGCCTGCCACGAGCTCTCCCAGCTCGGCGCGCCGCTGATCGTGGTCGGCGCCGGGCTGCCGCACCTGCCGGCCGTGCTCAGCGCCGCCAAGTCGTACTCCGAGCGGCTCTTCCGCTACCAGCGCATCGACCGGCTGGACCGGATCGCGGCCGACCAGGCGCTCTGCGCGCCGGCCGAGCGCGAGGAGGTCGAGTACGAGCAGAAGGCCCTCGACCTGCTCTACGAGAAGTCCGGCGGCTACCCCTACTTCGTCCAGGCCTATGGGAAGGCCACCTGGGACCACGCCCCTCGCTCGCCGATCACCGCCGCCGACGTCCGGGTCGCCGCCCCGGAGGCCGAGGCCGAGCTGGCGGTGGGCTTCTTCGGTTCCCGGTTCGAGCGGGCCACCCCGGCCGAGCGCGAGTACATGCGGGCCATGGCTGCCCTCTCGCTGGTCGAGGGCGAGGACAGTGGACGCGACGACATGGACGCGGCGGTGCCCACGGCGGAGATCGCCCGGTCGCTCGGGCGGAAGCCGGCCAGCCTGTCGCCGGCCCGGGACGCGCTGATCAAGAAAGGGTTGATCTACTCCGGCGAGCGGGGGACCGTGGCCTTCACCGTCCCGCACTTCGGCCGGTACCTGCGCACCCAGCCGGCCTGAACGCGGCGTTCTCCGGCGGCGGTCAGACCCGGGACCAGGGCGCCGGAAAGACCACCTCACCCCGCGGGGGTGGACCCTCGTCGGTGGTCGACGGCGGGAGCACCAGGGCCTGCCACGGTTCGCCCAGCCCGGACCACGGGCTGCTCAGCCCCATCTCATCGGCGCGGCTGAAGCCGAAGCGGCGGTAGAAGGCCGGGTCGCCGAGCACCACCACCAGCCGTTCGCCGAGCTCGGTCGCGGCGTCCAGCGCCGCCTGCACCACCGCCGTGCCGTGCCCGATCCGCTGCCGGTGCGGCGCGACCGCCACCGGGCCGAGCGCCAGCGCCGGGGCCGAGTGGTCGTCCGATTGGACGTGGACCCGGGTCAGCAGGGCGTAGCCGACCACCTCGCCGCCGTACTCGGCGACCATGGCCAGCTCCGGGATCCAGGCGGCGCTGTGCCGCAACTCCTCCACCAGCCCCACCTCGGGCGGCGTGGCCACGTCGGGGCGGGCGAAGGCCGCCGCCAGCACCCCGGCGACCGGTCCCTCGTCCGCGGGATCCTCAGGTCGCAGCCGCAGGGTCGTCACCCGCGCGACCTTACCCGGCCGGAGCGGTCCATCCGCGACGGTCGCTCGAATTGACCCCCGGGGCCCCCGCGCCCCGCTGGACGTCCACGTCGGCCGATCCCTTTCGGGCGTTGCAGGGGTAACGGCCCTCCTGACAGGGTATGACTGATTCATGAAACCCGTGCGCTCCCTCGCCCGCGTCATGTTGAGCGGCATCTTCGTGGTCAGCGGCGCCCGCAATCTGCAGAACCCGGGTCGCCTCGTGCCGGCCGCCAAGCCGGTGACCGACCGGGTCACCCCGCTGCTCCAGAACCTCTCTCCCCGCGTACCGACCGACACCGCGACGTTGATCCGCGCCAACGCCGCAACCCAGCTGATCGGCGGCTTCATGCTGGCGACCGGCAGGTTGACCCGCCCGGTCGCGCTGGTCCTCGCCGGGACGCTGGTGCCGACCACCATCGCCGGTCATCCCTTCTGGACCAACAACGACCCGATGGCGCGGAACAACAACCAGATCCACTTCCTGAAGAACCTCGGGCTCGTCGGCGGGCTGCTCCTCGCCGCCGCCGACACCGAGGGCAAGCCCGGACTGCGCTGGCGCGCCGGTCACCGGATCGGTCACTCTCGACGCTCGATGCAACGGGCCGTTCGGACCGCCCGGCGGGAAGCGAAAATCGCCACCCGCGCGGCGGCCACCGCCCGACGACTTCCCGGCTGACCTGCGTCAATACGGCCACCACCCCCCGCAAGGCCGCTAATCACCTGAACCACCCGACACCCGTTAACGCGGTGGAAATGTCAAAAACATGTGTGGGATCGGACACGGTCGCATAACGCGGGAGGCATCAACGTGAGGCGCCGTTCTAGGCTCCGTGCGGGACCTGGACGGGTAGGAAGACCTTGGTACGGGGGTGGCCACGCCATGCCGGCGACAGTCGGTAGACGGACGGACCGCCTCGCTCCAGTTCATCGCGTAACGCGTGGGATCGATCGCAGGACAGTCGTACGGATCGGCATCGTGGCCGCCGTCGCCTACGCCGCTTGGCTCGCCATCGGCGCATTCGGGCGGCCGTACAACTTCTTCGACATGAAGATCTACCACGGTGCCGTGGTGTGGTGGGCGAGCGGCAACGAGCTCTACGACTTCATCGCGCCCGACACCACGTTGGGCTTCACCTACCCGCCGTTCGCCGGCCTGGTCATGCTGCCGATGTCCTGGCTGCCGGTCGACGCCGCCGGCTGGCTCAACGCGCTGGCCAGTATCGCCGCGCTGGCGGTCGTCCTGGCCGCGCTGCTGCGCCCCATCGTCGACCGGCTCGGCTGGTCGCTGCGATTCACCGTCGCCATCGCCGTGCCGATGGCCGTGGCCATCGAGCCGAGCCGGGAGACCCTCGGCTACGGGCAGGTCAACCTGCTGCTCTTCGCGCTGATCGCCGCGGACATGGTGGCCCTGCGCTGGCGGGCGAAGCGGGGCACCCACCACGACAGCGCCGACTCCGCGCCGGCTCGGTTCTTCTACAGCGGCGCCTGGGCGGGGGCGGGGATCGGGCTGGCCACCGCGGTCAAGCTCACCCCGGCGCTGTTCATCGCGTACCTGATGATCACCCGGCAGTGGCGAGCCGCGATGACCGCGATCGGCACCACGATCGGCGTGACCCTCGGGACGTTCGCGCTGGTCGGGGAGGAGTCCCGGGCGTACTTCGGCACCGTGCTCTGGCAGACCGAGCGGGTCGGCGCGGCGGACATGACTCCCAACCAGTCACTCGCCGGGCTGCTGGCCCGGCTCTACGACTCGATCGAGACGCCCGGCCTGCTCTGGCTGGCCTTCTCGGTGCTGGTCCTGGCGCTCGGGTTGTCCCGGGCCGCCAACGCGCGGGCCGACGGCGACGAGCTGACCGCGTTCACCCTGGTCGGGCTCACCGCCAACGTGATCAGCCCGATCTCCTGGTCGCACCACCTGGTGTGGGTCATCCCGGCGATCATCGTGCTGTCCGACGCGGCGGTACGCCGCCGGGAAGCGAGCCGGGGCCTGCTGCCGCGGACGACCACGCCGGTGGCCAGCGGGGTGCCCGGGATCACCGCCCTGCGCCCGCCGATCTGGTACCCGACGCTCACCGGCATGCGGCACGGGGTGGCGGCAGTCGTGCTCTACCTGCTGTTCCTGATCTCGCCCATCTGGCCGTACGAGCACCAACTCCCGGAGGTGTCGCACTACCAGGACGGCCTCTTCGGCGCGCTGATGGAGAACTCCCTCGCGATCGCCCTGATCGTGCTGGTCGCGGCGCTGCCGTGGCGGCCCGGTGCGGAGCCGGCGTTCTACACCGACCGGCTGGTCCGGGCCGCCCAGCTCGCCGGTCGCTGACCGGCCCCGCCCGTGCGTCGCGCCGGGCGGGTCAGGGGCAGTTCACCCACTCCTCGGTGCCGTCGGTGAAGACCTGCCGCTTCCAGATCGGCAGCCGCGCCTTCACCTCGTCGACCAGCCGCGCGCAGGCCGCGAACGCGGCCGCCCGGTGGGCGGTGCTGACCGCCGCGACCAGAGCGGAGTCGCCGATCTCCAGCGGGCCGACCCGGTGCGAGACGGCCACCGCGTAGACGTCGGGGTCGGCGGCCACCTCGGCGGCGACCTCGCGGAGCACCGCCTCGGCGGTCGGGTGACCCTCGTACTCCAGGCTGACCACCTGGCGACCGTGGTCGTGGTCGCGGACCACGCCCTGGAAGGAGACCACCGCACCGGCCCGGCGGTCGGCGACCGCCGCCTCGTGTGCGGCGAGGTCCAGTGGCCGGTCGGTGACCGTGCCGAAGATGGTCGGCCCGGCCGTCTCCGACGCCGCGCTCACCACGCCCGCTCCCCGGGGAGCAGCGGCAGCGGCACGATCGGCACCCGCGCGCCGGCCTCCCCGCTGGTGCCGGGACGGATGACGGCGAAGCCGTCGGCACCGGCCAACCCGCGCAGCATGGCCGAGCCGACGTGACGCACCGGGTGCGCCGTGCCGGTGGTCCGGTCCAGCCGGACCAGGGCCAGGTGGGTGTACCTGCCCCGGCCGGCGACCGGCTCGGCGAGGGTGGCCTGCGGCAGCACCGGCATCGGGCGGCCCTGCAGCCCGGCGAGCAGTGGCGCGACCAGCGAAACCAGCGCGACGATGGCGGACTGCGGGTTGCCCGGGAGGCCGGCCACGAAGCGGGCCCGCCCGTCCGCGCCGACGATTCGGGCGAGCAGCATCGGGAAGCCGGGCCGGACCGCGACCGTGTTCACGACGTAGTCGGCGCCTAGCGCCTCGAGGGTGGGGTGCAGGTGGTCCACCGGGCCGTGCATCGTGCCACCGGTGGTGCAGATCAGGTCCGCCCCGGCCAGCGCTCCGCGCAGGGCGGCGACGTGGGCGGGCAGGGTGTCCGCGACCGGCCCGATGACGTCGGCCGGCCGCACCTGGCAGCCGTACCGGCGCAGCCAGGCGGGCACCGCCGGCC
>JBARAE010000105.1:0-2134 GCA_049791715.1 Micromonospora sp. | reverse complement strand
GGTGGTGACCGCCTGGTCCAGGGTGAACGGCTGGTCGAGGTCCACCCGAGCCCCCGGTTGTCCACCGGGAGAGGTCGGCACGACCGGACCCGAAGGGACCGGCTCCGCCGGCCGAGCCTCGGGCGGGATCGGCTCCTGGGCGTCGGCGGGCGGCTCAGCTCCGCGAGCACGTCCCGCTTCGTTGCCATGGGTAGCGCCTGGGGCCGCCGGAGCGGGAGCCCACGCGGTCGCCGGGACCGGGCCAGCCCAGGGCTGCGCCGGGTCCTCCGCTTCGGACGGCCAGAGCGGTTCGATGTCCCGCTCGGGTACCGGCTGGTGGCCCGGCACGTGGGCCCGGTCGACGTTCTCGTGCACCACGGTTCCTCCCCATTCCTCCCGCCGAGGATAGGCCGTCCGGTTGTACCGGCGGCCCGCCGAGGGATCGACCGAGGTCAGCTCGTCCAGACCGCCCAGGCGCCCGGCTCGATCCACCAGGACCGCTTCCGGCTCAGCTCGCCCTGAATGCCGTCGTCGAGGAAGGGCACCTTCTCGTCGCGCGGGACGACCGCCACGGCCCGGCCGCGGGCCCGGCGCACCTCGAGCCGTACCCGCTTGCGGCCGAACGCCGACCGGGTGACCACCGGGACGGCAACCGCCACCTCCAGCCGGCCGTCGGTCGGGTCCGGATCGGCCAGCAGCGCCACGTCGTCGAGGCGGGCGTACCCGCCGGCGTTGCCGACCGCGCAGGCCAGCAGGGGTTCCTCGCCATCGGAGAGGACGACGTCGTCCACCTCGACCCGGCCACGCCAGTGCAGTGGCCGGCCGGCGTCGTCGGCCGCCCCGAGCAGCGCGCCGTCCAGGGTCACCGAGCCGCCGTCGTTGCGGAGCAGGTCGAGGCGACGGGGAGTGCCGTCCAGTACGGCCGTCGCCACGGCCGCGGGGTCCCGCGGCAGCCCCAGCTGCGCCGCCAGGTCTCGGTGCGTGGCGCTCCGGGCCGGGTCGAGCGGCAGCACGCCGACCGGTGGCAGGTCCGGCACGGTCCGGTTGCCGGGCAGGTCGTCGGGGCGCCGGCTGGGAGGCGGGGCGTACCGGCGGACCAGCCGGCGCAGCACGGCGCGCAACTGCCCGTCACTGGCGGTGGCGACGACCAGCCGGGTCTTGGAGTCGGGGTCCGGCCAGGTGAGGCCGTCGGAGCGCGGCGGGCCGTCGAGCCGGGCCAGCACCGCGTCGATGTCGGCGTCCGAGTGGGCGGTCACCGTCTCCACCCGGGCGCCCCGCGCGGTCAGCGCGTCCGTGCAGGCCAGCACCGGTACACGCGGCGTTTCGCAGCGCTCCTCGGTCTTCTCCGCGGCGGCCTCGGCGGCGCCGCCGCAACAGGCTTCACCGCTGCCGCAGCCGCCACCGGGAGCGTCCCGCTCCGACCCGAGGGTGAGCAGCACCACGTCGTACACGGGTAGGCCTCCTGCCTCTCGCCGCGACCCCTGCCAGTCGCGCCGTCACTACTTGTTAGCCTGACACCCCGGGCTCGCCAACCGGTCGCCACCTGGCACCCGAGCCTTCTGGAGGCGGAGAAGATGCCAGCGATCGTGCTCCTCGGCGCTCAGTGGGGCGACGAGGGCAAGGGCAAGGTTACCGACCTGCTGGGTGAGCGGGTCGACTACGTCGTGCGCTACTCGGGCGGCAACAACGCCGGTCACACCGTGATCACGCCCGACGGCCAGAAGTACGCCCTGCACCTCATGCCGTCCGGGGCGCTCTCCCCGAACGCCATGATCGTCATCGGCAACGGCGTGGTGGTCGACCCGAAGGTGCTGCTGGAGGAGATCGACGGCCTCTCCGAGCGGGGCGTGGACGTCTCCCGGCTGCGCATCTCCGGCGACGCGCACCTGATCATGCCGCACCACCGGGCGCTGGACCGGGTGGTCGAGCGGTACCTCGGCTCGTCCCGGATCGGCACCACCGGCCGCGGCATCGGCCCGGCGTACGGCGACAAGGTCGCCCGGATGGGCATCCGCGTGCAGGACCTGCTCGACCCGGGCATCCTGCGCAAGAAGCTGGAACTCGCGCTGCGCGAGAAGAACCAGCTGCTGTTCAAGGTCTACAACCGCAAGGCGATCGACCTCGACGCGACGATCGAGGAGTACCTGGAGTACGC
>JBARAE010000104.1:0-4457 GCA_049791715.1 Micromonospora sp. | reverse complement strand
CGGGCCGCGCGTACCACCGCCACCAGCTCGTCCCAGGTGGGCAGGACGAAGCCCGCGTCGCGCAGCGGCAGCTCCAGCATCAGGGTGCCGATCGGCTCGTCGAGCGCCGCGACCTCCTCGGCGGTCGGGTTGCGCGGCGCGTTGGTCGTCCGCACCGCGCGCAGACCGCCGAGCACCGCGTACGCGTCACGCTCGTGCATCAGGGGATGGCTGAGCGGGTGCAGGCCGACACCGTCCCGGCCGGTCAGTTCGGCGCCGTACCGCATGGCGACCTGCTGGGCCATCGTGCCGGTGGGGAAGAAGGCGACGGCCTCCGTGCCGAGCAGCTCGGCCACCCGGTGCTCCACCGCCTCCACCGGGCCGCCCTCGCCGTAGAAGTCCGGCAGCAGGTCGTCGGCCGCGAGTGCCCGGATGGTGTCCAGCTGCTCGGCGACCGAGGGCGGGCGGATCCCGGCGACCACGGTGTCGCAGCCGCGCAGGGCCGTCAGCCGGCGGACCCGCTCGGCGTACGGGTCGGTCATCCGATCTCCTTCAGTCCGCGCAGCCGGGCCACCGCCTCGGTGAGCACCTCGGGTCGTTTGCAGAAGGCGAAGCGGACCAGTCGTCGACCCGCCTCCACGTCGTCGTAGAAGACCTGCGTCGGTACGGCCACCACCCCGCAGCGCTCCGGCAGGGACCGGCAGAACTCCACCCCGTCCCGGCCGCCGAGCGGGGTGACGTCGGCGGTGACGAAGTACGTCCCCTCTGGGGCCAGCACCTCGAACCCCGCGTCGGCGAGGCCGCCGACGAGCTGATCCCGCCGCCGCTCCATGCGCTCGGCGAAGTCCGCGAAATAGGCGTCCGGCAGGGCGAGCGCCACGGCGACCGCCGGCTGCAGCGGACCCGCGTTGACGAAGGTGAGGAACTGCTTGACTCGCAGCACCGCCGAGACCAGCGGCGCCGGCCCGCTCACCCAGCCGACCTTCCAGCCGGTGCAGGAGAACGTCTTGCCCGCCGACGAGATCCGCAGCGTCCGCTCGCGCATGCCGGGCAGCGTCGCCAGCGGTACGTGCGGCGCGGCGGCGTCGCTGAAGACCAGGTGCTCGTACACCTCGTCGGTGACCGCGTAGGCGTCGTGCTCCTGGCAGAGCTCGGCGACGAGCGCCAGCTCGTCCGGGGTGAAGACCTTGCCGGTTGGGTTGTGCGGGGAGTTGAGCAGCACCAGCCGGGTCCGCGGCCCGAACGCGGCGCGCAGCGCCGCCGGGTCGAAGCCGTACCGGCCGTCCTCGCCGGGACGCAGCGTGACCGGGCGGCGCACCGCTCCGGCCAGCGCGATCGAGGCGGCGTACGAGTCGTAGTACGGCTCGAAGCAGACCACCTCGTCTCCCGGCTCGCAGAGGGCGAGGATGCTGGCGGCGATCGCCTCGGTGGCCCCCGCCGTCACCACGACCTCGCCGTCCGGGTCGTACTCGAGTCCCCAGAACCGGCGTTGGTGGGCGGCGACGGCCGCGCGCAGCGCGGGGATCCCCGGACCCGGCGGGTACTGGTTGTGGCCGGAGCGCAGTGCCTCCGCCGCGGCGGCGAGCATCTCCGGTGGGCCGTCCGTGTCCGGGAAGCCCTGGCCGAGGTTGACCGCGCCGGTACGCACGGCGAGCGCGGACATCTCGGCGAAGACGGTGGTCCCGAACGGCCGCATCCGGGCCACCAGCGGATCGGTCGTCGTCACGCGGGCCAGCCTACGGCCCCGCTCCGCCGCCGCAAGCCCGCCGTCAGCCGCCGACGCCGCACCGCCAGCCCCCGGGCCCGACCGTCTCGGTCACCCGCCGGCCGCCGTCGACCACCACGGCGCAGATGATCGTCCGCCCGCCCTTGTCGTCGGCCTTGCCGGCCTGCAGCAACAACTGGTTCGGGGCGTCCGTGTGGACGGTGTGGTGCCAGGGCAGCGCCACGCCGTCGAGCCAGATCAGGTAGCCGTCGGCGTCGCGGTACAGGATGTCGGCCTGCCCCTGCCCGGTCACCGCGTAGGCGACCGCGAACCGGCCGGGCCCGTTCGACGGGGTGGACGCGGGCTTGCGGGTGGGCGTCGGGGTCGGTGCGGGCCGCGTGGCGGGTTGGTCCGCGTCCGGGTCGGACGGTGCATCCTGCTGCGGCTCCTCGGCCACCGGAGGGTCGGCGAACGGGTGGACCGGCAGGTTGACGAGGACGCCCGCAACGCCGAGGAAGCCGCAGACCGCCAGCACCACCACGGCGAAGACGGAGAGAACGACGGTGGTCGTCCTGCCGTCTCCCCGGCGCCGGCCGTCGGCAGATGCCGGCGCGGGTACGGGTACGCCCGAGACGTCTCCGGCCGGGGCCGGCAGCGGTGGCTCGGGTTCCCGTGCGGGCGGCGGTCCGGCCGGCTGATCCGGGGCCACCCATGGCGTCGGGCCGCTCGGGTCGCTCGCGCTCTCCGCGAACGGGGGCGGTGAAGCGGGGGACATACGGTCACCTTCGGGGCGGCGGGTGGGAACCCGGGACATGGTGCCGGACGATCCGGGCCCGCGCGACCCCGATTCCCGCCGGGGTCGGCTGGGTGATTCGTCCCGTCGTTACCCTCCGCTCACCCGATCGCTCAAATCTAGTGATCGTTTACCGGGCTTCCGAGCACGCGAGATGAGCGAAGCTGGGTTAGGCTGCGGACCATGTGTGGAATCGTGGGTTACGCCGGCGCGCGCCCGGCGCTCGGCATCGTGCTTGACGGACTGCGACGGCTGGAATACCGGGGCTACGACTCGGCCGGCGTCGCCATCGTCTGCGACGACGAGCTGCTGACCGAGAAGAAGGCCGGCAAGCTGGCCAACCTGGAGAAGGTCCTCACCGAGCGCGCCGCCAGCAATCCGGAGGCCTGCGGCGCCAGCCCGATCGGCATCGGCGACGGCACCACCGGCATCGGCCACACCCGCTGGGCGACCCACGGCGGCCCCACCGACCGCAACGCCCACCCGCACCAGGCCCCCGACGGCCGGGTCGCCGTCATCCACAACGGCATCATCGAGAACTTCGCCAAGCTCCGCGCCGAGCTGGAGGCCGACGGCGTCCAGTTCGTCAGCGACACCGACACCGAGTGCGCCGCCCACCTGCTCTCCGCCGCGCTGGCCGACCTGCGCGGGGCCGGCGAGGTGGACAGCCCGCAGCTGCTCTCCTCCGCCATGCGCCTGGTCTGCCAGCGGCTGGAGGGCGCCTTCACGCTGCTCGCCGTCGACGCCGGGATTCCCGGCGCGGTGGTCGGCGCCCGGCGCAACTCGCCGCTCGTGGTGGGCCGGGGCAAGGGCGAGAACTACCTCGCCAGCGACGTCGCCGCGTTCATCGAGCACACCCGCGACGCGGTCGAGCTGGGTCAGGACCAGATCGTCCTGATCACCCCGGAGAGCATCGAGATCACCGACTTCGCCGGCCAGCCCGCCGCCGGTAAGGACTTCCACATCGACTGGGACTCGTCCTCCGCCGAGAAGGGCGGTTACGACTGGTTCATGCTCAAGGAGATCGAGGAGCAGCCGCAGGCCATCGCCGACACGCTGCTCGGCCGGCTCACCGAGACCGGTGAGATCGCCCTCGACGAGGTCCGCCTCAGCGACCAGGACCTGCGCGACGTCGACAAGATCTTCATCGTGGCCTGCGGCACCTCGTACCACGCCGGCCTGGTCGCCAAGTACGCCATCGAGCACTGGACCCGCATCCCCTGCGAGGTCGAGCTGGCCAGCGAGTTCCGCTACCGGGACCCGGTGCTCGACCGGTCCACGCTGATCGTGGTGATCTCGCAGTCCGGCGAGACCATGGACACCCTGATGGCGCTGCGCCACGCCAAGGACCAGAAGGCCCGCGTGCTGGCCATCTGCAACACCAACGGCTCCACCATCCCGCGCGAGTCCGACGCGGTGCTGTACACGCACGGCGGCCCGGAGATCGCCGTCGCGTCGACCAAGGCGTTCCTCACCCAGGTCGTCGCCTGCTACCTGATCGGGCTGCACCTGGCCCAGGTACGCGGGATCAAGTTCGCCGACGAGGTGGGCGCGGTCGTCGCCCAGCTCCAGGAGATGCCGGGCAAGCTGCGGGAACTGCTCGACCGGATCGAGCCGGTCCGCGAGCTGGCCCGCGAGCTGAAGTCCGAGCCGACCATCCTCTTCATCGGCCGCCACGTCGGCTACCCGGTGGCCCTCGAGGGCGCGCTCAAGCTCAAGGAGCTCGCCTACATCCACGCCGAGGGCTTCGCCGCCGGCGAGCTCAAGCACGGCCCGATCGCCCTGGTCGAGGAGGGCCTGCCGATCCTGTGCATCGTGCCCCCGCGCGGTCGCGACCAGCTGCACGACAAGATGATCAGCGGCATCCAGGAGGTCCGCGCCCGTGGCGCCCGCACGCTGTGCCTCGCGGAGGAGGGCGACACCGCCATCGAGCCGTACGCCGACGTGCTGATCACCCTGCCCCAGGTGCCGGTGCTGCTC
>JBARAE010000103.1:0-4166 GCA_049791715.1 Micromonospora sp. | reverse complement strand
GCGCGGATCCGCTCGGCCAGCGCGTCGTCGCCGAGCGACCCGACGAACTGCACGTCCCCGCCGAGCCGGGCCACCGCCACAGCCACGTTGAGCGGCCCGCCGCCGATCGCCTGCCGGTAGACGGGCTGCCCGTCGTACTCGGCGTCGAGCAGGTCGACCAGTGCCTCGCCGAGCACCACCGCGTACCCCATGTCCCCTCCAGCGTTCCGATCTTGTCGCACCAGGCTGGCACACTCCCGGCATGAGAGGCGCTGAAGCCACGGTATTGGCGTACTGGGCCGCGTGCGAGGCACGTGACTGGGACAGGTTCGGTGGGCTGCTCGCCGCCGATGTGGTCTACGACCTGCCGCAGACCCGCGAGCTGATCCAGGGTCGCGCCGCCTACCTGCAATTCAACCGGGAATACCCGGGCGACTGGCACGTGACCGTGACGCGCGCCGTCGGTGACGGAGGGCGGGCGGCCACCTGGACGGCCTTCACCGTCGATGGCACGCCGGTCCCGGCGACGACGTTCTTCGACCTCGACGGGTCCGGTCGGATCGCGCGGATCACCGAGTTCTGGCCGGAGCCCTACGATCCGCCCGCCGGCCGGGAGCACCTCGTCCAGCGATACTGAGACAGCGAGGCCCGCACGGGCCGGGTGGGGTCAGCGGACCATGGAGCCGACCACCGGCTTGGTGAGCAGGGCGGACTGGTTGCGCTGGATGCCCGGGTCGAGGGTCTTCGCCACGAAGATGGCGTGCCAGATGCAGAAGATCAGCACCGTCCACACCTTGCGGGAGTGGTCGGCCTCCTCCCGCTTGTGCTCGTCCAGCAGCCGCATCGCGTACGGCAGGTCGATCAGGTCACCGGCGCCCGAGGTGGCCAGCACGTGCCGGGCCCACTCGTACATCTCGCCGCGCAGCCAGACCCGGGTCGGGGTCGGGAAGCCCAGCTTCTTCCGGTTGACGATGGCCGGCGGCACCACGCCCTGCAGCGCCTGACGCATCGCGTACTTGGTGGCGTCGGAACGGGGCGGGAGCTTCAGGTCCACCGGGATGGTGGCCGCCACGTCGAAGACCTCCCGGTCCAGGAAGGGCACCCGCACCTCCAGGGAGTGCGCCATCGAGATCCGGTCGGCCTTCACCAGGATGTCGCCGCGCAGCCAGGTGTAGAGGTCGACGTACTGCATCTTGGTGACGTCGTCCAGCTCGGCGCACTCGGCGTAGATCGGCGCCGTGACGTCGGTGTAGCGCACCGAGGGGTCGTAGCGGCGCAGCAGGTGCTGCTTCTCCTCCTCGGTGAACATCCGGGCGTTGCCGTAGTAGCGCTGCTCGATCGGGGTGGTGCCGCGCTCCAGGAAGCTCTTGCCCTTGACCCCCTGCGGGATGGCCTTGGAGACCGCCCGTAGCCCCTTCTGCACACCGCCGGGCAGGCCGTTGACCGTGCCGAGGGAGAGCGGCTCCCGGTAGATGGTGTACCCGCCGAAGAACTCGTCCGCGCCCTCGCCGGACAGGACCACGGTGACGTGCTCGGCGGCCTTCTTCGCCACGAAGTAGAGCGGGACCAGCGCAGGGTCGGCCACCGGGTCGTCCAGGTGCCAGACGATCTTCGGCAGCGCGTCGATCATGTCCTGCGGCCCGATCTTGGTCGGGATGGTGGTCACGTCGAGGTGCCGGGCCGAGTCCTGGGCCACGTCGATCTCGGAGTAGCCGGGCACGTCGTACCCGACGGTGAAGGTGAGGATGTTCGGGTTGAACTCGCGGGCCAGGGCGACCACCGCGGTGGAGTCGATGCCGCTGGAGAGGAACGAGCCGACCGGTACGTCCGAGCGCATGTGCATCCGGACGCTCTCCCGCAGCGTCTCCCGGATCTGGTGGTAGAGCTTCTGCTCGTCGGAGACCGGCGTCGGCCGGAACACCGGCCGGTACCAGCGGCGCACCTCGATCCGGCCGCCGGGCGTCCAGGTCAGGTACTCCCCCGACCCGATCCGGTTGATCCCCTTGTGCAGCGTGCCCGGCTCCGGGACGTACTGCAGGGTCAGGTAGTGGCTCAGGTTGGCCGTGTCGATCCCCGCGTCACCCTGGTACGCCGACTCGGCGAACGGCAGCAGCGCCTTCTTCTCGGAGGCGAGGTAGAGCCCGTCGGCGGTCTGCAGGTAGTGCAGGGGCTTGATGCCGAAGTAGTCCCGGGCACCGAAGGCCCGCCGCTCCTGCCGGTCCCAGATGACGAAGGCGAACATGCCGCGCAGCCGGGTGAGCACCTGCTCGCCCCAGTAGTGGTAGCCGGCGACGATCACCTCACCGTCGCCGTTCGTCGCGAACTGGGCGCCGAAGTCGCGGATCAGCTCGTCCCGCAGCTCGATGTAGTTGTAGATCTCGCCGTTGAAGGTGAGCAGGTAGCGCCCGTCCGCGTACGGCAGCGGCTCGTGGCTGAGCGCCACGTCGATGATCGCGAGGCGCTTGTGCGCGAACACTCCGTCCGCGTACCGGCCGGAGGCGTCGCCGACCACCTCGACCCCGGTTTCGTCCGGGCCGCGGTGGTGCAGGCACTCCAGTGCTCCGGCGATGTTGTCGCGGTGGGCGGCGGCGTCACCGCGCGCGCTGAAGAAGGCCAGGAGTCCGCACATGGTCATCATCTTCCCACGCGGCCGGAGCCGTCGTCGCGGCACCGCAGGCTCTTCCGGTCGCGTTCCGCGCGGTACCGTCTGGACCAGCGACGAGGCTCAAGGAGGGCGGATCATGGCCGAGGAGCGGGCGCAGCAGGGCAAGCCGGCGGATGGCACCGAATCGCACGACCCGGACTTCCCCGAGGCGTTCCTGGCGTTCATGCGGCAGGGCTGGCGGGACACCGAGCTGCCGGTGGGCCCGCGACCGGAGGTGCCCAACTACGCCAAGCGGCGGGCCGCGCTCTCCGCGGCCTTCCCGGGCGAGACGCTGGTGATCCCCACCGGCGGTGAGAAGGTACGCGCCAACGACACCGACCACCCGTTCCGGCCGGGCAGCGACTTCGCGTACCTGACCGGCGACCACGACCCGGACAGCGTGCTGGTGCTCCGCCCGAACGGCGACGCCACCCTCTACATGCGGCCCCGGTCGTCCCGGAAGACGGACGAGTTCTTCCGCAGCCGGCACGGCGAGCTCTGGGTGGGCCGCCGCCACACTCTGCACGAGAAGTCGACCGAGCTGGGCCTGCCGACCGCCGACCTGACCGAGCTCGACGCGGCGCTTGCCGACCTGGCCCCGGGGCGTACCCGGGTGCTGCGCGGCTTCGACGGCCGGGTGGACGGGGCCGTGCGGCCGTACGACGGCGCCCGCGAGGAGGGCCAGCCGGCCCGCGACCGGGAGCTGGCGATCGCCATCTCGGAGCTGAAGCTGGTCAAGGACGAGTGGGAGATCGCCCAGCTCCAGGAGGCCTGCGACGCGACCGTGCGCGGCTTCGAGGACGTCGCCCGGGCGCTGCCCGCCGACCGCGGCGTCTCGGAGCGGCTGCTGGAGGGCGTCTTCGCGCTGCGGGCCCGGCACGACGGCAACGAGGTCGGCTACAACTCGATCGTCGGGGCCGGTGAGCACGCCACGATCCTGCACTGGGTGCACAACAACGGCGCCACCCGTCCGGGCGAGCTGCTGCTGATGGACATGGGCGTGGAGAACCGCAACCTCTACACGGCGGACGTGACCCGGGTACTGCCGGTCAACGGCCGGTTCACCCCCCTGCAGCGCCAGGTGTACGACGCCGTCTACGCGGCCCAGCAGGCCGGCATCGACGTCATCAAGCCGGGTGTGGCGTTCCGGGACGTGCACCTGACCGCCATGCGGGTGCTCGCCGAGGCGCTCAAGGACCTGGGGCTGCTGCCGGTGAGCGTGGACGAGGCGATGGATCCGGCCTCCACCGTCTACCGCCGGTGGACGCTGCACGGCACCAGCCACATGCTCGGCATCGACGTGCACGACTGCGCGAACGCCCGCAAGGAGACGTACCGGGACGGACCGCTCGGCGAGGGGTACGTGCTCACCGTCGAGCCGGGCCTGTACTTCCAGCCGGAGGACGAACTGGTCCCCGAGGAGTTGCGGGGCATCGGCATCCGGATCGAGGACGACATCCTGGTGACCGCGACGGGCGCGGTGAACCTCTCGGCCGGGCTGCCGCGACGCTCGGACGAGGTGGAAACGTGGCTGGCCGAGCAG
>JBARAE010000102.1:0-2304 GCA_049791715.1 Micromonospora sp. | reverse complement strand
GGGCTGGCCGCCTCGGTCACCGCGGCGGAAGCGGCCGCGGGCGAGGTCGAGGAGCGGATCGGCGGCCTCTTCGCCGCGGTGAGGCTGGACGCCACGGACGACCCCGGCCGGGCCGCGGCGGTGGCGGTGGAACGCGCCGAGGCGGACCTACGCCGCCTGGTCGAGCGCCGCGAGCAGGCCGCCGAGCTGCGCGAGCAGCGGGCCGGCCACGAGCGGGAAGCCCGGGTCGCCCGGGCCCTGGCCGGGCACCTGCGGGCCAACAACTTCGAGCGGTGGCTGCTGGCCGAGGCGCTGGATCTGCTGGTGGACGGCGCCTCGCGGATCCTGCGGGAACTCTCCAACGGCCAGTACGACCTGGTCCACGACAAGGGCGAGTTCTTCGTGGTCGACCATCACGACGCCGGCCTGCGCCGGGGCGTCCGCACGCTCTCCGGTGGGGAGACGTTCCAGGCCTCGCTGGCGCTGGCGCTGGCGCTGTCCGAGCAGCTGGCCGGGATGTCGACCACCGCAGCCAGCCTGGAGTCGATCGTGCTCGACGAGGGCTTCGGCACTCTCGACGCGGCCACCCTGGACACGGTTGCGGCCACGCTGGAAAGTCTGGCCGCCCGCGGCGACCGGATGGTCGGCGTGGTCACCCACGTGCCGGCGCTGGCCGATCGGATCCCGGTCCGCTTCGAGGTCAGCAAGGACGCCCGCACCGCCCGCGTGGAACGAACCGGCCTGTGAGGGGTACACCGTGACGCGGTTCTTCGTCGACGCCTGGGATCCGGCGTACGGGGCGTCGTTCGAGGCGGGCGGCGGGGGCGGGCCGGCGGCGCCGAGCAGCGCCCAGGTCGACGCGGACGTGGAACTGCCGGCGGTGGACTGGCGGGCGATCGGCGTCCGGCGGGACGTGCTCGCCCCGGAGGTGGTGCTGCTCGTCGACGGGGTACGCCGGATCGACGCCAGCCTCTGGACGGCCGAGGAGGACGGGGGCTCGTTCCCGGGCATCGCCGCCTCGTACGCCGCCGGGGTGGTCCGCTGCGACCTGGAGCGCGGCGCCGCCGAGCTGGCCGGGGCGCTGGTGGGTCGGGGCCTGTTCACCGCCAGCCCGTCCGCGGAGGACGTGATCGCCGGGCAGATCCGCTACCCGGTCCACCGGGTCGGCGGCACGGGTGAGCTGAGCAAGCTCCCGCCCGCCGTCCAGGGTCCGCTGACCGCGCTGGAGGTGGAGGTCTCCAACGCCGCCCGGATCGACGGCGACCTGCTGGTGGTGGACGGCCCGCTGCGCAGCCGCCGCCAACTGCCGCGCACCCTCGGCTACATCAAGACCCAGCACAGCCAGTACCTGGACGCCCGGCTGACCGCCGTGGTGACCGGGCTGGCACCCGGTCAGCGGTCCCCCGTGTTCCGGCTCGGCACCGCCTGGGGCGGCTACTCGTGGTATCTCCGGCTGCCGGTGACGAGTGGAGCCCCCTGGGCGGGCATCGTCCGGGTGGAGTGCTCCGCGGAACTGACTCCCGCCGAGGCGATCGAACTGGCCGACCTGTCCCTGGTCACCCTGCCGCGGTTCGCCTCCACGCCGTACAAGGACCCCCGGGCGCCGCAGAATCTCATCCCGATCGCCGGCCTGGAGCGCCGGCTGCGCGGGCTGCTCGGCGATGCTCGGCTGCTGCACCGGGTGCTGATCGCGGCGGCCCGCGGGATCCGGCGCTGATGGGACGCCGACGCGACGCCGACCGGGTGGTCGAGCAGGTCGACACCGGGCAGGCCGAGCTGGTGCCGGCCGCGGACCGGCCGGGCTCGTGGACGTTGCTCCTGGACGGCGCTCCGCAGTCCCATGTGGATCTGGAGGACCCGACCCACCTGGAGTTCGAGTACGTCCGGCGGCTCGCCGCTGCGATCGACCTGATCGCCCCGGCCGGGGCCCCGCTGCGCGTGCTGCACCTGGGTGGCGGCGCGCTGACTCTGCCCCGCTACGTCTCCGCCACCCGGCCCGGGTCCACCCAGCGGGTGTCCGAGCTGGACGGCGCGCTGGTGGAGCTGGTGCGGCGGGCACTGCCCTGGCCCACCGACCCCCGGTTGCGGGTGCGGGTGGCCGACGCGCGGGCCACCCTGACCGCGAGTCGGGACGATAGCTACGACGTGGTGGTCGCGGACGTCTTCGCCGGCGCCCGCACCCCGGCCCACCTCACCTCGGTGGAGTACGCCACCGAGGTGGCCCGGGTGCTCCGCCCGGGCGGCTTCTACCTGGCGAACATCGCCGACGGCCCGCCGCTGCGGCACGCCCGCGCCCAGGTCGCCACGGTCCGGTCGGTGCTGCCC
>JBARAE010000101.1:0-5434 GCA_049791715.1 Micromonospora sp. | reverse complement strand
TGCGTCTCCCGGCGCGACGGGTCGTTGCGTCGGCTCCACCGAGGTGACGATCGGCCGAGCCCGTTCCGGACAGCCGCCCGAGAAGATGTCAGCCCGCTCGGCGTGAACGGCCTTCCGCGAGCAGCCGGTCGCGGACCTCGCGGCGGAGGACCTTGCCGATCTGGGACCGGGGGAGGTCCTCCACCACCACGACCTGCCGGGGCACCTTGTAGCCGGCGAGGTGCTGCCGGCAGCCGGCCCGGACCGAGTCCGGGTCAGCACCCGCGCCCTTGTCCAGCACCACCGCCGCGACCACCTCCTCGCCGCCGCGCTCGCCGGGCAGCCCCACCGCGGCGGCGTCGCGGACGCCGGGCACCCGGCGCAGCGCGTCCTCCACCTCGGACGGGTACACGTTGAAGCCGCCGGTGATGATCAGCTCCTTGATCCGGTCCACCACCGTGACGAAGCCGTCCGCGTCCATCGTCACCACGTCACCGGTACGCAGCCAGCCGCCGGGGAGCAGCACCGCAGCCGTCTCCTCGGGCCGGTTCCAGTACCCGGAGAACACCTGTGGGCCGCGGACCAGCAGCTCGCCCGCCTCGCCCGGCGCGCGGTCCCGGGACGGGTCCTCCGGATCGACGATGCGGATGTCGGTGGACGGGAAGGGCACCCCGACGGTGCCCGGGCGGCGGGCCGGGGAGACCGGGTTGCCGAGGGTGATCGGGGAGGTCTCGGTCATGCCGTACCCCTCGACGAGCAGGCCGCCGGTCACCGATTCCCACAGCTCCACCGTCGCCGGCGGCAGCGCCATCGCGCCGGAGATGGCGTACCGGACCGACGTGAGGTCGATCCCGCGTTCCCGGGCCGCGATGGCCAGCCGCTCGTAGATCGGCGGCACGGCGGGCAGGAAGGTCGGCGGTCGGCGGCGTACCGCGTCGAGGGTCTGGTCGAGGTCGAAACGGGGGAAGAGCACGAGCGTGGCGCCGATGCTCACCGAGAAGGTCAGGCACAGGGTCAGCCCGTACGCGTGGAAGAGCGGCAGGACGGCGTACACGGTCTCCTCGCCGTCGCGCAGCCCCGGCACCCAGGCGCGGCCCTGGGCGGCGTTGGACCGCAGGTTGCGGTGGGTCAGGACGGCGCCTTTCGGGGTGCCGGTGGTGCCGCCGGTGTACTGGAGCAGTGCGATGTCGTCGGCGGCGGGTGCGGGATGGTCGGCGGCGAGGGGGCCGGCGGCGTCGACCAGGTGCGCCCACGAGAGCGCTCCGGGGGTAGGGGCGGTCATCGCGGCGCGGGCGGCGCGGACCTTGGGCACGGGCAGCCGCAGCGCCCAGCGCTTGAGCCGGGGCAGGGCGCGGGTCAGGTCGACCGCGATGACCGTCTCGACCGAGCCGCGGCCGGTGACCAGCGGGGCGACCTTGTCCCAGACCACGGCCACCCGCGCCCCGTGGTCGGTGAGCTGGTGCTCCAGCTCCTGCGCGGTGTAGAGCGGGTTGTGCTCGACGACCACCGCGCCGAGGCGCAGCACCGCGTAGAAGGCGACCACGTGTTGGGGGCAGTTGGGGAGGACCAGCGCCACCCGGTCGCCGCGCTGAACGCCGAGCCGGCGCAGCGCCTCCGCGGCGCGGCCGACCTGCGCGTCGAGTTCGGCGTAGGTGGTGGTGGCGCCGAAGAAGTCCAGGGCGACCCGGGGGCCGAAGTGTCGGGCGGCGTCGGTCAGGAGATCCACCAGCGACCCGGTCTGCTCGGCGATCGTGGCCGGCACGTCCGGGGCGTAGCTGCGCGTCCAGGGCCGGTCCGTGGTCGCGTCCATCGCCGTCACTCCTCGCTGGTGGGCTGGTACCACCCCCAACCCTAACTTACTACCCGGTAACCTACGGTCCCGTAGATCAGTGGCGGGCGACGTAGACCGTGTTCGCGGACTCCCGGCCCTGCAACGGGTTGGGGAACCGGACGACGTGCGCCACCGAGGTGGGGAAGACCTCGGTCAGCGTCCGCTGGAACGCCGGGTCGGGCGGGTCGTTCGACCAGAGCGCGAAGACGCCGTCGGGGCGCAGGAGCGCGGCGAGCCGGCGGAGTCCGTCCACGGTGTAGAAGGCGGCGTGACTCGGGTGCAGCACCTGCCGCGGTGAGTGGTCGACGTCGAGCAGCACCGCGTGGAACCGCCGCCCCGGCTGGTCCGGGTCGAACCCGCTGCCGTCGGCGACGGCGGCGAAGAAGTCGGCGCGGACGAAACGGGTACGCGGGTCCGTGGCCAGCCCGTTGGTGAAGGGAAGCAGGTCCCGCCGGTGCCAGTCGATCACGTCCTCGATCGCCTCCACCACCACCAGCGAGCGGACCCGCGGGTCCTCCAACGCGGTCCGCGCGGTGTAGCCGAGCCCCAGGCCGCCGACGACCACGTCCAGCTCGTCCCCGGTCAGCGACGCCAGCCCGAGGCGGGCAAGTTCGATCTCCGCGACCGGGAAGAGGCTGGACATCAGGAACTCGTCGTCGAGCTTCACCTCGTACACGTCGACGTCGAGCGACGGGTCACGGCGGCGCCGCAGGCTGATCTCCCCGATCGGGGTCTCCCGCCAGGCCAGTTCTTCGAATCGAGCGCCCACGGGTGGTCCTCTCCGCCGGTTTCCGAGACGCGATGTTACCGGCCCGTCGCACCGCCGCCGGGCGTTCCGCCGGGTCGGGCTTTTTCCGCCGCCGCCGGCATCCCGCGCCGCTGCCCGGGTACGCGAGGTCGTTGCGGACGTCCCGCCCCGGGGCGTCGGAGAGGGGTGTCGTGGTGGCGGAGATGTTGGCCGGACGGCTGCACGTGGGGGAGCGGGCGCTGCGGATGGAGTCGGTGCCGGTACCCGAGCCGGGGCGTGGCCAGGTCCGGATCAAGGTGGCCGCGGCCGGGGTGTGCCTGTCGGACGTGCACCTGATCGACGGCACGCTCACCCCGCTCTACCTGCCCGGCGACGTGGTGACCCTGGGCCACGAGGTGGCCGGTGTGATCGACGCGCTGGGCGACGCGGTCGAGGGCTGGCAGCCCGGCCAGCGGGTGCTGCTCCAGGCGGGGGAGCGGGACCGCCGGGGCACCGTCCTGACCCGCGGGGTCGACTATGACGGCGGCTGGGCCGAGTACGCGCTGGCCCGCGAGGACACCGTGGTGATGATCCCCGACGCCATGCCGTTCGAGCACGCCTGCATCATCCCCGACGCGGTCTCCACCCCGTGGGCAGCGGTGGTCGACACCGCGCGTACCCGGCCGGCGGAGGCGGTCGGGGTGTGGGGGGTCGGCGGCCTCGGCGCGCACGCCGTGCAACTGCTCCTGCTGGTCGGCGCGGCGCCGATCATCGCCGTGGATCCGCTGCCCGCGGCCCGGGATCGGGCGCTGACCCTCGGCGCCGACGTGGCCCTGGACCCGAGGGACAACCGCTTTCGAGACGCGCTCCTGGAGGCGACCAATGCCCGGGGACTGGACGTCGCGTTCGACTTCGCCGGCGTCACGCCCGCGCGCGAGCAGGCCCTGAGCGTGCTCGGCCGACACGGCCGGCTGGTGCTCACCGGCATCGCGAACCAGCCGGTCACCATCCCCTCGGACAGCCGGTTCAACTACAGCCGCCAGACCGTGCTCGGCCACTACGGCTCCGAGGCCGAACACGTCGATCAGCTGGTGGCGCTCGCCAATCAGGGACGGATCGACCTGACCGCCTCGATCAGCGACGTGCTGCCCTTGAGCGACGCTGCGGAGGCGGTGCGGCGCGTCCAGGACAAGCAGGGCAACCCGATCCGGCTCATCCTGCGCCCGTGAAGCGCGGGCCTATTGTCCCTATTCTTGCCAAGGAGTGGTCATGCCCATCCTGCGGTTCTTCAACTCGCTCGTCGGCCGAGTCGTACGGATCGTCCTCGGGCTGGTGCTGATCGGGATCGGAGTGTCGTTGGGCGGCTGGTGGTGGCTGCTGGCGATCCTGGGTCTGCTCCCGCTGGCCGCCGGCCTCTTCAACTTCTGCACTCTGGCACCCCTGTTCCACATGCCGCTCTCCGGCCGCCGCTTTGAGGAAGCCACCCGGGCCAGACAACGGGCATGACGGCTGCGGCGGCCGCGGTAGCTACCTCATGGCGTGGTGGGACATTGCCGTCATCGGTGCGGGGGTGGGCTTCTTCGCGGGGTTGTTCGGTGCTGGAGGGCCCGCGGTGGGCACCCCGCTCCTGCACCTTGTGGGAGTGCCGGCATTCGTGGCGCTGGCATCACCACTTCCGGCGGCCGTGCCCGTCGCCCTCGCGTCCTCCGGCGCGTACTGGGAACGAGGGTTCCTGGACCGGCGCGTCCTCGTGTGGAGCATCGCCGTCGGGTTTCCGTCGACCGTTGCTGGCGCACTGCTCACCCCCTACGTGGGCGGGCGCTGGCGACCTCGCTCGCCGTCTCCGCCGCCCTTGCATTGCCCGGCACGGTCACCCACTGGGCACTCGGTCACATCGACTGGCGGGTTGTCGCGGCATACACCGTGCTGGCCGTGCCCTCCGCTTACCTCGGCGCTCGCCTGGCCATCCGCGCCAAACCCGGCTGGCTCACGCGCATCTACGGGGTTGCCCTCGCCCTGCTCGCCTCGGGGCTTCTTCTCTTCGGCACCTGACGATCAGCACCGGGTGCTGCCAGGCATCTGCGACTCCGCGGGGATCACCGTGGGCGGCCGGAGCCATAGCGGCAGGGCACAAGGTCCTGTTGTCGGTGCCAAGTGGATCTACCACTCGTGCCGGCGCCGGTGTTGGCTGAACGTGCACCACATCGAGGGGAGCGATCCGATGGGCCAGCTACACGTGCAGGCCGTGGGCGGGGATGCCGGGACGGTGGATGTCCGCTTCGTGGCTGGGGAGTCCTATGAGTTCGCGGTACGGGGACACCAGATGCTGGTGGACCAGCCCTCGGAGGCGGGAGGTGACGACAACGCACCGACGCCCACGGAACTGTTCGTCGCGTCGCTGGCCACCTGCGTTGCCTTCTACGCCGGCCGGTACCTGACCCGGCACGGCTTGAGCCGCGACGGTCTGGGCGTCTCCGTCAGCTACCGGATGGCCGCTGACCGCCCGGCCAGGGTGGGCGAGGTCCGGCTCTCCCTTCGGGTGCCCGAGGATCTCCCGGAGGCGCGCAGGCCCGCATTGCTGGCCGTGGCCTCGCACTGCACCGTGCACAACACCCTGGCCGCTCCGCCGACGGTCTCCATCGACCTGCTGTGACGCAGCCCCTCGCAATGAAAGGAGGTGCGCCGTGGGCACACCCGAGGACGTGGCGGTGGCCAGCCGCAATGAAGAGCTGCTGGCGCGGATCCGTGACGGCATCATCGGTGAGGGCGGGGTGCTGGACTGCCCCTACGGCCCGCGGCGGATCACCTACGCCGACTACACCGCCTCCGGCCGGTCTCTCGATTTCATCGAGGACGCGATCCGGGAGTGGGTGCTGCCCCGCTACGCCAACACCCAC
>JBARAE010000100.1:0-4930 GCA_049791715.1 Micromonospora sp. | reverse complement strand
GCCGCGGGCCGAGGCCGCGTATTCGTGTCAAGGCACCGGCGGTTCCGTGCGTACGCCGTTCAAGCGGCACCGCTACCGGCCGAAGGTGTCGCGCCGGCAGGAGGCCGTGAACCAGGCCCACGCCCGGATCCGCTGCCGCGGCGAGCGCGCCGTCGCCATCCTCAAGGCCCGGACAATCCTGACCAAGCTGCGCTGCAGCCCCTCCCAGACGACCGCAATGGTGCAGGCCGACTGGCCCTGGTGATGAGTTGTCGCGCCCGCACCCGTCACATCTACGACGGGACACGACGAGACGGAAGGATGACGTGATGAGTGCGGACACGCGGCTGGAGGAGCTGGGCGTGAGCGGTTTGGGCGAGAGCGGGCTGGGCGGGAGCGGGCTGGGCGAGGTCGACGAGCCGGCGTTCTCGGCGCTGGCGGAGCGGCACCGCCGTGAGCTGCACGTGCACTGCTACCGGATGCTCGCGTCGTTCGAGGACGCCGAGGACACCGTGCAGGAGACGTTCCTCCGTGCCTGGCGGCGGCGGGAGACCTTCGAGGGGCGGTCGACGTTCCGGGCCTGGCTGTACCGGATCGCCACCAACGCCTGCCTGGACCTGCTCGCCAAGCGCCGTCCGGAGCCCGCGACCGACGGTGAGGTGCTGTGGTTGCAGCCCTACCCGGACCGGCTGCTCGACGAGCTGTCCGCGGGCGACGCGGACGAGCCGGAGGCCGTCGCCGTCGCACGCGAGACGATCGAGCTGGCGTACCTGGTCGCCGTCCAGCACCTCGCACCGCGGCCGCGGGCCGTGCTGATCCTGCGGGACGTGCTCGGCTGGCCGGCCAAGGACGTCGCGGATCTCCTCGGCGACTCGGTCAACTCCGTGAACAGCGCGCTGCAGCGGGCCCGCGCCGGCATGCGGGAGCACCTACCCGCCGAGCGGCAGGACTGGACCGGCGCCGAGGACGACGCCGGAACGCGAGAGCTCGTGCGCCGCTTCACCGACGCCAGCGTGGCCACCGACATCCCCGCGCTGACCTCGATGCTGCGGGACGACGTCCGGTGCTCGATGCCGCCCACGCCGGGGCTGCACGTCGGCCGCGAGGCGGTGGTGAGGGACTGGGTCGAGGACGGCTTCGAGGACTTGAAGGGCCTGCGCGGCGTCCCCACCTACGTGAACCGGCAGCCCGCGGTCGCCTTCTACCTCTGGCGGGAGCGGGAGGGCGCGTACCTGCCGCTGACGGTCGACGTCCTGCGCGTCACCGGCGGGGCGATCACCGAGATCGTCATCTTCCACGACGACCAGTTCCCGCGGCTCGGGCTGCCGGAGCGCCTGCCGGCGGACGGCACGCAGTAGTCCCGGTGCGGACGCTCACGCTGCCCGGCGGCGCGCGTGTCGCGGTGGTCGCGGCGCAGTGGTGCGACGCGTTCGGCGTCGTCACCCGCGGGCGGGTGCAGCTGGAGCTGCGCGACGGCGAGCCCGGGCCGGTCCTCGGACGCGACGCCGGGTTCTGGCTCCGTGGCACCGGCGTCCGCGCCCTGCGCAACCCCGGCCGTCGCACGGCGAGGGTACGCATCGCCACCCCCGGGGCCGCGACCGTCACCTGCCAGTCAACACAGCCAGCTACCGAACAACGGAGGAACGACATGGACAGCATGAACGACAGCGGGGTCGTCGCAGGCCCGGCATCGGGCCAGACCAGCCGCACCCACCGACTCCGCCGGCTCGCCGGCACCGGCTTTCTCGCCACGCTCGTAGCGATGGTGGCCACCACCCTCGCCGCTGCGCTCGCCCAGGCCACCGGCGTCGACTTCGAGATCCCCGATGGTGGCGAGACGATCCCGCTGCCCGGGTTCGCCGTGGTGACCGGCTTCTTCTCGGTCGTGGGCGTCGTCATTGCCATCGCTCTTCTTCGTTGGAGCGCTCGCCCGGCCGAGCGATTCGTGTGGACGGCAGTGTCGCTGACCGCGATCTCGTTGATCCCGCCCCTCCTGTCCGGGGCAGACACCGCCACCATCACCGCCCTCGTCGGGCTACACCTCGTCCCTGCGACGGTGATGATCCCCACGCTGGCGCGGAGCCTCCGCACCCGGACCGATTGACGATCCCCCAACGGGACAACGCGCGGCGCAAGGGCGACGTCAGGCTCAAGCCGCGCCAGGACGGGCTCGCGCCGAGCCCTGACATCTACGCCTGCGGGCGGCTGTCACGCCATAGCCGGCGGGGCAAGGAGCGCTGTTGGTGACGTGGGAGGTTGGAAAAGGCGCAGTGATCACGACTCCAGGCAGGCCCCGGCTCCCCCCGGTCAGCGGCCCCCGTTGAGCGAGGCGCGCGCCGCCGCCACGATGGCGCTCACCCCGATCCCCGCCTGGTCCATCAGCTCGGTCGACGTGCCCGAGGTGGGCAGCCCCCGGACGGCCAGGTGGGTCACCCGCACCGGCTCGGCCAGGTCGGCCAGCGACTCACACACGGCGGACCCGAGGCCGCCCTCCGGGTAGTGGTCCTCGACCACCACCAGCCGGCCGCCGGTGGCCCGGACGGCGTCCAGCAGGCGCGACCGGTCCAGCGGCTTGACCGAGTAGAGGTCGATCACCCGGGCGTTGATCCCCTCGCCCGCCAGCTGGTCGGCGGCGGCGAGGCAGTTGTGCAGGGTCACCCCGGTGCCGATGAGTGCGACGTGGTCGTCGCCGCCGCCACCGCGCAGCAGCTTGCTCCCGCCGATCGGGAACGCCTCGCCGTTGTCGTAGAGGACGGGGTACTTGCCGCGGGTGGTCCGCAGGTACACGACGCCCTTGCGGTCCACCATCTCCGCGACGAGGGCGGCACAGGAGACCGCGTCGCTGGGATACAGCACCGTGGAGCCCCCGACGGCGCGCATCGCCGCGAGATCCTCCAGCCCCATCTGCGACGGACCGTCCGCCCCGATCTCCACCCCGGAGTGCGACCCGGACAGCGCGATGTCGGCCTGCGAGATGGCCGCCATCCGGATGAAGTCGTACGCCCGGGAGAAGAACGCGGCGAAGGTGGCGGCGAAGGGCCGGTACCCGCGTACCTGGAGCCCGACCGCCGCGGCGACCAGTTGCTGTTCAGAAATGAACATCTCGAAGAACCGGTCCGGACAGGCCTTCTCGAACGCCTCGGTACGGGTGGAGTCGCTGACCTCGCCGTCCAGCACGACCACGTCCGGCCGGACACTGAGGGCGCGCAGTGCGTCCCCGTACGCGTTGCGGGTGGCCACCTTCGCACCTTTCTCGTACCGGGGCAGCTCCGGCTGCGCCGCGGCCGGCGGGGCAGCGGGCGGGGCGGGCTCCGGCTGGGGCGCGGTGACCCGGATCTGCCGCACCCCGCCGAGCGCGGTGACCGCCTGCTCGGCCATCTCCGGCTTCAGCGCCTTGCCGTGCCAGCCGGGCTTGTTCTCGACCTCGGGCACGCCCTTGCCCTTGAGCGTGCGGGCGAGCACCACCGTCGGACCGGTCGCCTCACGGGCCCGGCCCAGCGCCTCGTCGATCGCGGCCAGGTCGTGGCCGTCGATGACGAGCGCCTGGCAGCCGAACGCCTCGACCCGCCGCCGGTAAGTGTCGAGGTCCCACTCCAACTCGGTCGGCCCGCGCTGCCCGAACCGGTTCACGTCGACGATGGCGGTGAGGTTGTGCAGGCCGTAGTGGCCGGCCTTGTCCAGCGCCTCCCAGATCGAGCCCTCGGCCATCTCGCTGTCGCCGCAGAGCGCCCAGACGTGGAACGGCAGGTGATCGAGGTACCGGCCGGCGAGCGCGATCCCGACGCCGACGGGCAGTCCCTGTCCCAGCGAACCGGTGGCGACGTCGACCCAGGGCAGCGCCGGCGTGGGGTGCCCCTGCAGGGGTGACCCGAACTGCCGGTACGTCTCGACCAGCTCCTGGTCGCTGATCACCCCGACGGCCTTGAAGACCGAGTACAGCAGCGGTGAGGCGTGCCCCTTGGAGAAGATCAGGTGGTCGTTGGCGCGGTTGCGCGGATCGGCCCAGTCGTACCGCAGGTGCCTGGAGATCAGCACCGCGAGCAGGTCCGCGGCGGAGAGGCTCGACGTGGGGTGGCCGGAGCCGGCCCGTGTGCTGCACCGGATCGAGTCGACCCGGAGCTGAGCGGCGAGCTCCCCCAGCTGGGCGATCTCCTCCTGGCGGAGAGTGCGCTCTGCTTCCATCGTCACCGGCATCGCCTCCAGCGATCGGCCCTTCCCGGCCGGCCCGCCACCTGCGGGTCGTCCGGACTCACGGGCGAGGCACCTCGTGACCGCCTCGGCACATACGGTAGTCAGGAAAGCCCGCAGTCATCCGGTAACCACCGATTTGCCGACCGGCATTCGCCACGCCCCCCGCTCGGTCGGGCTCGGGGCCGCACCCAAGCAGCGGGACAGCCGGCGCCGCTCACCGTCGGGCGGCGACCAGCCAGAGCGCCACCGCCAGGTACGGCAGCAGGGCCAGGGCGAACGCCGCCGGGTGGCCCGTCGCCGGGGCCAGCAGCCCGTACCCGAGGTAGAAGGCGATGATGGTCAGGTCGGTGGCCATGCCGGCGACCGAGGTGACGGTGGCCCGGGCGGCACCGGCGATCCGGGCCTGCAGCCGGACGTCGGCCAGCACCGTGGCGAGCTGGAAGGCCGCGAAGCCGGCCGCCACGAGCAGGAAGCCGCTCGGGTGGCCGACCAGCGCCCCGCCGGCCGTCGCGACCGCGGCGAGCGCCAGGAGGCCGGCGTACCCCGCTCTGGTCAGCCGCTCCCCCGCCGGGGCCAGCAGCCCGCCCCCCGTCACGCCGAGGGCGACCAGCAGGAGGAGCAGCGGCACGGTCGCGTCGTCCGCGCCGGCGTCCCGGGCCAGCAGCGGCAGGTACTCGTCGAGCCCGCCCCAGATCGCGGTGACCACCGGCACCAGCAGCAGCGCACCGCGTACCGCCGGGGTGGCCCGGGCCTCGGCGAG
>JBARAE010000099.1:0-5384 GCA_049791715.1 Micromonospora sp. | reverse complement strand
CCACCCGTCGACTCGCGGTACTCGACGAGATCGGCGCCGAGACCGGCACGAACCGCAACCGGGTCGTGTTGGCCTGGCTGGCCGGAGGGAACCCGGCCGTCACCCCGATCGTCGGCGTGAGCACTGTGGAGCAGCTGAACGAGGCGGTGGCGGGGGTGTCACTGGAGTTGACCGCCGAGCAGCGCGAACGCCTGGACTCCGCGGTGTGACCGGTCGGGAAAACCTCATCGGCGTCCGGGTCGGGGACCAGCCGGCCAGACCGGCCGCCACGAGCCGAGCAGGCGATGGCCGCGGGTGAAGATCATTCCGTCGCGATGACCTCGAGCAGCAGCGCCTGCTCGGGGTGCAGGGCCGGTATCTGAAGTCCCACCGAGCCGAGCACCGCCCCGCTGAGCGTCACCTCACCCTTGACCAGCCAGCCGGGCTCGGTCAGCTGCAGCACCGCCGGCTCCGGCACCCCGGAGGCCGGTCGCACCACGTAGCGTCGCCCCGCATCGAGCCCGGGCAGCCGGACCATCCCGGGCACCTGCGCCACCGACGTGGTCAGCCGGGACACCGCGTACACCGCCTGGGAGCCGTCACCCGCGACCACGCCGTGGGCCTGGACGGCCGGGTCGGGGTGGTCGACCCGGACCACCCGGCCGGCGTGCAGCAGCGGGCGGAGCCGCTTGTGGAGCGCGACCCAGGCGGCGAGTTCGGCCCGTTCGGCGGCGGTGATTCCGCTGATGTCCCACTCGATGCCGTGGTGGCCGAAGAGCGCGGTGACCGCCCGGAACCCGAGGTCGTGCACCCGGTGGGTGGTGTGTGAGCGTTCCGGTCCGATGTGGGTGCCGATCAGCTCCGGCGGGAGCAGCAACCCGGTCCAGCGCTGGATGGCGAGCCGCTCCAGGGCGTCGTTGCAGTCGCTGGCCCAGACCCGGTCGGTACGGCGCAGGATCTCCAGGTCGACGCGGGCGCCGCCGGAGGAGCAGCTCTCGATCTCCACGCCCGGGTGCCGGCGGCGGAGCTCGTCGAGCAGCCGGTAGACCGCCACGGTCTGCGCGTGCACCCCGGGACGGCCGCGGTGGCCGGCCTCGGTGAGGTCCCGGTTGTGGTCCCACTTCAGGTACGCGATGCCGTCGTGTTCGCTGAGCACCGCGTCGAGCCGTTCGAGCAGGTGGTCGTACGCCTCGGGGTGGGCGAGGTCGAGCACCTGCTGGTGCCGCCACTCGGGCGGCAGCCGGCCGGGCGCCTGGAGCACCCAGTCCGGGTGCGCCCGGAACAGGTCGGAGTCGGGGTTGACCATCTCCGGCTCGACCCAGAGCCCGAACTGCATCCCGTGTCCGCGGACGTGGTCGATCAGCGGTTGCAGCCCGTCCGGCCAGACGTCGTCGTCCACCCACCAGTCGCCGAGTCCGGCCTGATCGTGCCGGCGACCCCGGAACCATCCGTCGTCGAGTACGAACCGTTCCACGCCCACCTCGGCGGCCCGGTCGGCGAGGCCCTTGAGCCGGTCCAGGTCGTGGTCGAAGTAGACCGCCTCCCAGACGTTGAGGGTGACCGGCCGGGGCGAGCGCGGGTGCCCGGGGCGGGCCCGCAGGTGGGTGTGCAGCACGTCGCTGAGCCCGTCCAGCCCGGCGTCGGACCAGACCGCGTAGAGCAGGGGAGTCGCATACTCCTCACCCGGGTCGAGCACGATCTCGCCGGGGGCCAGCAGCTCACCGCCGCCCAGGGTGGCCTCGCCGGTGGGGCGACGTTCGGCGACCGTCACGTGGTCGCCGCTCCACGCCGTGTGCACCGCCCAGATCTCGCCGTGGCCGAAGCCGAAGCCGGCCGTCCCGGCGACCAGCAGCAGCGTCGCGTCGTGGCCGGTCCGCCCGTGCCGGCCCTCCCGCACCCAGGCGCCCATCGGCCACGGGTGCCGCTGCGGGGACCGCTCGCGGCACCAGCGGCCGGTCAGGTCCAGCAGCTCGGTGGCGACCGCCGGCACCGGCAGCACCGGCGTCAGCTCCCGCACCTCGTAGGGACGGTCGCCGTCGTTGCGAAGCCGGTGCCGGAGGATCAGCAGACCGGCCGGATCGAGGGTGAGCTCGACGGTGAGCGACAGACCGGCGCCCGGGTCCGAGGCCCGCATTGTCACCCGCGCCGCGGCAAGGAAGGGCCCCCTGTCAACGCCTCGTGCGGGTGAAGGGGCCCCTACTGACACTTCCGGCCCGCTCGTGGCAGCGCCGCCGGCCGGCGAGGCCGGCTCGTCGGTCACGTCCAGGCCGTCGAGGCGGAAGGCGGTGGACCAGTCCCGCCCGTTGCGGTGGCCGGCGAGTCCGGGCCGGCCGCTCCAGCCGGCGCTCGCCTCGGGCAGCAGCGACAGCACGGTCGGCGCGTCGAAGCTGCTGGGTACCACCGGCGGTATGGTCGCGTCGACCAGCGCGGTCAGGTCGTCGCCGGTCAGCGCACCGAGGTCGGTGCCCCAATGCACGACGCGGGGCAGCCCCGGGCCACGCGCGTCGAGCACCAGGCTGGTCCGCGCCCGGCGCAGGTGGACGATCGTCATCCCTTGCTGGCTCCCAGCGTCAGGCCCCGGACGAACTGCTTCTGCAGCAGGAAGAAGATCACCAGGGTCGGGATCGCGACCAGCACCGAGCCGGCCGAGACCAGGTTGTTGTCGGTGAAGAACTCGCCGCGCAGGTTGTTCAGCGAGCTGGTCACCGGGAACTTGTCGCCGGTGCGCATCAGTACGGTGGCCCAGAAGAACTCGTTGTAGATCCAGGTCACCTCGAGGGTGGCCAGCGCCGCCAGGGCCGGCCGGCACAACGGCATGGTCACCTGCCAGTACTGCCGCCAGACGCTCGCCCCGTCCACCATCGCCGCCTCGTACAGCTCGTGCGGCAGTGCCTTCATGTAGTTGCTCAGCACGAAGACGCAGAACCCGCACTGGAAGGCGACGTTGACCAGGATCAGCCCCCAGTAGCTGTCGTAGAGCAGCTCCGAGTCGCTCATCCACTCCGGCAGGGGCACCTGCGTGAAGAGCCGGAAGAGTGGGATCAGCAGGGCCTGCTGCGGCAGCAGGTTCGCCGCGGTGAACAGGCCGAGCAGGACGATGTTGAGCTTCCAGCTGAACCGGGCGATCACGAACGCCACGCAGGAGGCGAGGAAGAGCGTCAGCAGCACCGCCGGCACCGTGATGTAGACCGAGTTGAGGAAGTGCTTGCCGAACTCCGCCGTCTTCCAGGCGGTGACGTAGTTGTCCAGCGTCCAGCCGCCGAACGAGACGTACCCGTGGGTGGCGGTGTACTCGTAGGACCGCAGCGAGGTCAGCACCGCCCAGAGGATCGGGAAGAGCCAGCCGACCGCCACCGCGGCGAGGAAGACGTGCAGCACCACTCGGGCCGGCCGCAGGGGCCGGCGCCGTGGGGCGGCTGCGGTGGCCGTCGGTTTCCGACTCAGGGTGACGGTGCTCATCGCCGGTCCTCCCGCATCACGGTGAACAGGTACAGGGTGATGAAGACCAGGGAGACGACCAGCATGATGGTCGCCAGCGCGGAGCCGAAGCCGATCCGGCTCGCCTCGCCCACCACGTTGGCGGTGACCAGCGCGGAGAGCAGCTCCAGCCCGTTACGACCCTTGTTGATCACCCAGACCAGGTCGAACGCGCGCAGCGACTCGATCACCGTCACGACCAGCACGATGATGTTGATCGGCCGCATCACCGGGAAGATCACCCGGAAGAAGGTGCTGGCCTCCGAGGAGCCGTCCACTGCGGCGGCCTCCCGCAGCGACGGGTCGACGCCCTTCAGCCCCGCCAGGTAGAGCAGCATGATGTAGCCGACGTGGCGCCAACCGGCGGCGAACAGCACCGCCCAGATGTTGACGTGCGGATCGCCGTACCAGTCGGTGTCGCCACCCAGCACGGCGTTGAGCAGGCCCTGGTCCCGGGAGTAGATGAGCTGCCAGACGAAGCCGATCAGCGCCAGCGAGAGCACCACCGGCAGGTAGAGCGCCGTCTGGTAGAACCGGCCGCCGCGCAGTTCCTTGTCGAGCAGCACGGCGAGGAACATCCCGAACGGCGTGGCGACCACGAAGAGCGCCGCGAGCCAGAGCAGGTTGTTCTGCACCGCGAGCGGTCGCTGGCCCTGGTGGAGGCGGTCGCCCGCCGCTACGCCGACCACCCGGCGGTGGTGATGTGGCATGTCTCCAACGAACTCGGCTGCCACAACGTCCACTGCTACTGCGATGTCAGCGCGGCGGCGTTCCGTGGCTGGCTGCGGGACCGCTACGGCGACCTGGACACGCTCAACGACGCCTGGGGCACCGCGTTCTGGAGCCAGCGCTACCACGACTGGGACGAGATCAACCCGCCGCGCACCGCGCCGACCTTCGCCAACCCCACCCAGCAGCTGGACTTCCTGCGCTTCTCCTCCGACGAGCAGCGGGCCCAGTTGCGGGCCGAGCGGGAGCTGCTGAAACGCCTGGCCCGGCAGCCGGTGACCACCAACTTCATGATCGGCACCGGCATCAAGTACCTGGACTACCACTCCTGGGCGTCCGACGTGGACGTGGTCGCCAACGGCCACTACTTGACCGCCGCCGACCCGGACGCGCACGTCGGGCTGGCGCTCGCCGCCGACCACACCCGCGGCATCGCCGGGGGCGACCCGTGGCTGCTGATGGAGCACTCCACCAGTGCGGTCAACTGGCAGCCGCGCAACGTCGCCAAGACCCCCGGCCAGCTGCGCCGCAACAGCCTGGCGCACGTGGCGCGTGGCGCCGACGGGGTGCTCTTCTTCCAGTGGCGGGCCTCCCGGGCCGGAGCGGAGAAGTTCCACTCCGCGCTGGTCCCGCACGCCGGCCCGGAGACCAAGGTGTTCCGCGAGGTCTGCCGGCTCGGCGCCGACCTGAAGGCCATCGCCGAGGTACGCGGCAGCCGGGTCGACGCCGACGTGGCGATCCTCGCCGACTACGAGGCGTGGTGGGGCGCGGAGCTGGACTCCCACCCCAGCGTCGACGTCACGTACACCGACCGGCTCACCGCCCTGCACGGCGCGCTCTGGCGGGCCGGGGTCACCGCCGACGTGGTGCACCCGTCGGCCGACCTGTCCGGCTACAAGCTTGTCCTGGTGCCCACCCTGTACCTGGTCCGCGACGCCCACGCCGACGCGCTGCGGGCGTACGTCGAGGCGGGCGGGACGGCGCTGGTCACGTACTTCAGCGGCATCGTCGACGAGAACGACCACATCCGGCTGGGCGGCTACCCCGGCGCGTTCCGAGACCTGCTCGGCATCCGTACCGAGGAGTTCTTCCCGCTGCGCGAGGGGGAGCGGGTCACCCTCGACGACGGCTCCACCGCCGACGTGTGGACCGAGTGGCTGCACCCGGCCGGGGCGGAGGTGCTCGCGTCGTACGCCGAC
>JBARAE010000098.1:0-2761 GCA_049791715.1 Micromonospora sp. | reverse complement strand
CACGCTGCGGCCGCGGGTGGCGTAGTACTGGTCGCGGGAGACGCGGGGCAGGTCGTGGTAGCCGGCCGACTCGTACGCGGCCAGCATCAGGCCGGAGCAGTCGAACCGGTCCGGCCCCTCGGCGGCCCACAGGTAGGGGTCACCGAGCTGGGCCAGGGCGTACCGGACGGCGGCCAGCGCCCTCGGGTCGGCGACCAGCCCGCTCACGCTCTGGCTGTTGACGTACGAGACGCCGATCTGCTGCTCGGCGGCGTCCTCGCGCCGTTCCGCCTCGAGCAGCTTCGCCGCGTTGTCGCGGCGCAACACCACCAGGCGGGCCTCCTGCTCGTGGTGCGCCTTCTCGACCGCGGCGTACTGCGCCTCGGTGCTGCGGGACCGCGCCTCGGCGGAGGCGTACGCCTGCCGGGCGATCTGCTCGGCGCTGGTGGCCCGGGTGACGTCACCGGCGGCGGCCGTGGTGCCGCCCTCGGTCCGGGCGCCGCGGGTCATCCGCTGTAGCATGTCCAGGTCGTACAGGTCCGCGGCCAGCTCACCGGACGGGAGAGCGGCGGCGGCCTTGACCGCGTCGGCGGCGGCGACCCGGGCGGCCTCCTGGGCCTGGGCGAGTGCCGACTGCGCCGACTCGAGGTCGCGCTTGGCGAGGGCCAGCTGCCCCTGCGCCTCGACGCGTTGCTGGCGCAGGCCGAGCAGCTGGTCAGCGAGCAGTCCGACCTGGGCGTCGACGGCGTTGATCTGCGCGAGGAGCGGGTTGTCGGTCGGAGTGGTGGCGGCGGGCGTGGCGCCCAGGGCGCCGACCGCACCGGGAGCGGGCAGGCCCGGCACACCACCGGGAAGGCGCAGTCCACCGGCCGCGACCGGCCGGGAGCCGGAGTCCGGGACGGTGTTCGGCAGCGGGGGCTCGGCCCAGGCCGGGGTGGCCAGCGCCGCCGCGGCGACCGCGCCGAGCAGCGCGGACCAGAGCGCCGGGCGCAGTACGGGCGAGATCACCGGGCGCCCGCGTCGCTGCCGTCGCTCGTGCTCGCTGTCCGCCATTCCGCTCCCCGTCCGGTCTGGTGGGTTCCGCGCCTGTCTGCACGCGGTAGCCCGGGACGGTACCAGTGGGTGTGTTCCGCCCCATCCTGTCTTACCTCACGGAGGCAGGGATGTCGATGCGCGGACGGTAACCACCGGCCGATAGTCCGGTGAAGTAGGTCGCTGGGGCTGACCGGCCCGCCGGTTCGTCGGAGGACCGACGTACGCTCGACCGGGACCGCAGGTGGAAGGGACGTGGCTTTCGATGGACGCCGGACTCAAGCGCGAGCTCGAAGCGAAGGTGTACGCGGGGGAGCGGCTGACCCGTGAGGACGGGATCGCGCTCTACGACAGCGATGACCTCGCCTGGCTCGGGCGGCTGGCCCACCACAAGCGCACTGAGATGAACGGTGACCGGGTGATGTTCAACGTCAACCGGCACCTGAACCTCACCAACGTCTGCTCCGCCTCCTGCGCGTACTGCTCGTTCCAGCGCAAGCCTGGGGAGAAGGACGCGTACACGATGCGCATCGACGAGGCGGTCCGCAAGGCCAAGGAGATGGAGGACGAGCAGCTCACCGAGCTGCACATCGTCAACGGCCTGCACCCGACGCTGCCCTGGCGCTACTACCCCAAGGTGCTGCGCGAGCTGAAGGCGGCGCTGCCGAACGTCAACCTCAAGGCGTTCACCGCGACCGAGGTGCAGTGGTTCGAGAAGATCAGCGGCCTGTCCGCCGACCAGATCCTCGACGAGCTGATGGACGCCGGTCTGGAGTCGCTGACCGGCGGCGGCGCGGAGATCTTCGACTGGGAGGTCCGCCAGCACATCGTCGACCACGCCTGCCATTGGGAGGACTGGTCGCGGATCCACCGGCTGGCCCACTCCAAGGGCATGAAGACCCCGTCCACGATGCTCTACGGCCACATCGAGGAGCCCCGGCACCGGGTCGACCACGTGCTGCGGCTGCGCGAGCTGCAGGACGAGACGGGTGGCTTCCAGGTCTTCATCCCGCTGCGCTACCAGCACGACTTCGTCGACTCGGCGGACGGCAAGATCCGTAACCGGATCCAGGCGCGGACCACGATGGCGTCGCCGGCCGAGTCGCTGAAGACCTTCGCGGTCTCCCGGCTGCTGTTCGACAACGTCCCGCACCTCAAGAACTTCTGGGTGATGCACGGCCTCTCGGTGGCCCAGCTGTCGCTCAACTTCGGCGTGGACGACCTGGACGGCTCGGTCGTCGAATACAAGATCACCCACGACGCCGACTCGTACGGCACGCCGAACACCATGCACCGGGACGACCTGCTGCACCTGATCTGGGACGCCGGCTTCCGCCCGGTCGAGCGCAACACCCGGTACGAGGTGGTCCGCGAGTACGACGCCGCCCCGTCCCTGGCCGAGCGCCGCTCCGAGCCACAGCAGGTCTGGGCCTGACCGGCAACCGATGACCGAGCAGCAGCAGCGGACCTTTCCCCGGCGGGACGCCGAGGGTCGCATCCTGACCCGGGGTGACCTGCTCGGGGTGAGCCTCGCCGGCCTGGTGATCGGGCTGCTGGCGCTGCTGCTCTTCGAGTGGGGGTTCGCCTCGGTCGGCGCGGGTGGCTTCGGCCGGACCAACGGCTGGCTGGCCGTGATCCTGCCGCTCTGGCTGTTCTGGGACGACTTCCGGGCCTGGGAGTTCGGCGCGGCCCGGGTGGTCGCCGCGCTGGCCGCCGGCGCGGTCGGGGTACTCGCCGGGCTGCTGGCGGC
>JBARAE010000097.1:0-9336 GCA_049791715.1 Micromonospora sp. | reverse complement strand
CGGCCTGCTGCTCGGCGTGGCCGCCGCCGGCTCCGGCGGACCGCTCGGCGGTGGCCGGCTGGCCGAGGTCGGCCCGGTGCCCTGGCAGGTGGCCGGGGCGGCCACCGTCGTCATCACCGCCGGTGCGCTGCTCGGCGCCGCCGCCACCAAGGTCCTCGCGCGTCCGGCCGGCGCCGAACCGGGCCCGCGCCGTCCCGCAACCCCTCGTCGCTGAGCAGGATGTTCGGCCCGGCGGGCGCAACCCGGCGGCGACCTGGACCTGGCGGTGCCCGGAGACGGCGAGGGGCGCCCCGGATGCTCCGGAGCGCCCCTCGGCCTGATCGTCGATCAGGGCTCGGTCGGCAGGCTGAAGTTGCCGGCCACGGCCAGGATGATCAGCAGGACGCCGAGACCGACGGCGATCGCGCCGCAGATGAGACCGGCCTTGGCCTGACCGTCGTTGGTGGCCAGACCCTGCGCGGCCTTCTGCCGGCCGAGGTAACCGGTGATCACCGCGGCGATGCCCACCGGGATGCCGAGGTAGACGCAGCAGAGCAGCGGGATCGCCGCGATGCCGAGGATCATCGACACCAGACCGAGGGTGTTCTGCTGACCCTGCGGCTGGGGATAGCCGGCGTTCGGGTAGGCCGGCGCGGCACCGTAGGGCTGCTGCGCGGCGTACGGGTCCTGGTACGGCTGCTGCTGCCCGTACGGCTGGCCGGAGGTGGGCTGGCCGTACGGCTGTCCCGAGGTCGGCTGGCCGTACGGCTGACCCGACGTCGGCTGCTGCCCGTACTGCGGGGGCTGCGGCGCGGCGTACGGGTCCTGCGGTTGGCCGTACGGCTGGCCGGCGGGGGGCTGCTGCCCGTACGGCGCCGAGGGCGGCGGGGCGTACGGGTCCTGGTACTGCGGGGAGGTCGGGTCCTGCGGGGGCTGCTGGCCGTACGGGTCCTGACCGGGGTAACCGGGCTGCATCGCGGAGGTGCTCCTCAGACTGTGGGGTCGGCTGTCAGTAGCTCGTGTTGTTGCCACCCATGATCGCGCCCACGCCGCCGAGGATGCAGCACAGGATGGAGATGGCCCAGCCGATGAGGCCGATGATGAGTGCCCACTTGGACCACTTCTTCGACTCGGCGGCCGCAGCCTGGGCACCCGCGTAGTCGCCCTGCTGCAGCAGCGGGTTCACCTTGGACGCATTGATGATGGCCGGGATCGCCAGGGGCCAGAACAGGAAGATCGAGACGATCGACATCGTCATGTTGTTGTCGACCTGCGGCGGCTGCTGCTGCGGGTATCCAGGCTGCATCGGGGTGTACTCCTCGTTCCGTCGGCACCGCTGCGGCGCCGGTCCACTGACAGGGGTGCCGGCCGGCGTGCGCCGGGCACCGAGCGACCGGCAGCGTATCGTGCCGGCGCCACCGCGGAGATCACCCGAAACGTCGCTGCCCGACCGCCGGACGCCCGGACCTGACCGATAGGGTGGCCGCGTGACCGAGCCCGCGTCCGTCGCCCGCCTCGTCGTCCTCATCTCCGGTTCCGGCAGCAATCTCCAGGCGCTGCTGGACGCCACCGCCGACCCCGCGTACGGAGCCCGGGTGGTTGCCGTGGGCGCCGACCGGGACGGCATCGCCGGCCTCGACCGGGCCGCGAAGGCCGGCGTGCCCGCCTTCGTCGAGCGGCTCAAGGACCATCCCACCCGAGAGGACTGGGACCGGGCGCTGACCGCGCACGTCGCGGAGCACAAGCCCGACCTGGTGATCAGCGCCGGTTTCCTCAAGCTGGTCGGCCCGCACTTCCTGGCCGCGTTCGGCGACCGCTACCTCAACACCCACAACACCCTGCTGCCGGCCTTCCCCGGCATCCACGGGCCCCGGGACGCCCTCGCTTACGGCGTGAAGATCACCGGAGCAACCCTCTTCTTCGTCGACGCCGGGATGGACACCGGCCCGATCGTCGCCCAGGTCGCCGTGCCGGTACTCGACGACGACGACGAGGAGACGCTCACCGAGCGCATCAAGGAAGCCGAGCGGCGTCAGCTCGTCGAGCAGGTCGGCCGGCTGGTCCGCGAAGGTTGGACGATCACCGGAAGAAAGGTCATGGTCCCGTGAGTTCCACTGAGGACGAGCGCCGCGCGATCCGGCGGGCGCTGGTCAGCGTCTACGACAAGACCGGCCTGGTCGAGCTGGCCCAGGCCCTGCACGGCGCCGGGGTGGAAATCATCTCGACCGGCAGCACCGCGTCGACCATCTCCGGGGCCGGCGTCCCGGTGACCCCGGTGGAGCAGGTGACCGGCTTCCCGGAGATCCTCGACGGCCGGGTGAAGACCCTGCACCCGAAGATCCACGGTGGGCTCCTCGCCGACCTGCGCAAGGACTCGCACGCCGCGCAGCTCGACGAGCACGGCATCGGCGGGATCGACCTGCTGGTCTCCAACCTCTACCCGTTCCAGGCCACGGTCGCCTCCGGTGCGTCGCAGGACGAGTGCGTCGAGCAGATCGACATCGGCGGTCCGGCCATGGTGCGGGCGGCCGCCAAGAATCACGCCTCGGTCGCGGTCGTGACCGACGTGTCGGCGTACCCGGCGCTGCTGGCCGCCGTCGGCGAGGGCGGGTTCACCCTGGCCCAGCGCCGGGTGCTGGCCGCCCGCGCGTTCGCCGCGATCGCCGAGTACGACGTGGCCGTCGCCGAATGGTTCGCGCAGGAGCTGGCCCCGGCCGCCGACTGGTGGCCGGAGTTCTCCGGGCTGACGCTGCGCCGCTCGGCGGTGCTGCGCTACGGCGAGAACCCGCACCAGGCGGCCGCCCTGTACGCCGACCCGTCCAGCCCGGCCGGTCTCGCGCAGGCGGAGCAGCTGCACGGCAAGGAGATGTCGTACAACAACTACGTCGACGCGGACGCCGCCTGGCGCGCCGCGAACGACTTCCCCGACCAGCCGGCGGTGGCGATCATCAAGCACGCCAACCCGTGCGGCATCGCGGTCGGCGCCGACGTGGCCGAGGCGCACCGTAAGGCGCACGCCTGCGACCCGGTGTCCGCGTACGGCGGGGTGATCGCGGTGAACCGCTCGGTGAGCGTGGAGCTGGCCCGGCAGGTGGCGGAGATCTTCACCGAGGTGCTGGTGGCGCCCGGCTTCGACGAGGGCGCGGTCGAGATCCTGCAGGGCAAGAAGAACATCCGGCTGCTGCGCGCCCCGGCCTTCAACCCGCTGCCGGCGGAGTGGCGGCAGGTCACCGGCGGTGTCCTGGTGCAGATGCGGGACCGGATCGACGCCGACGGGGACGACCCGGCGAACTGGCGGCTGGCGACGGGTGAGGCGGCCGACGAGGCGACCCTGCGCGACCTCGTCTTCGCGTGGCGGGCGGTACGCGCGGTGAAGAGCAACGCGATCCTGCTGGCCAAGGATGGCGCCACCGTCGGCGTCGGCATGGGCCAGGTCAACCGGGTCGACTCGGCGCAGCTCGCGGTCACCCGGGCCGGCGCGGACCGGGCCCGTGACGCGGTCTGCGCCTCGGACGCGTTCTTCCCGTTCGCCGACGGCCCGAAGATCCTCATCGAGGCCGGCGTCCGGGCGATCGTGCAGCCCGGCGGCTCGATCCGCGACGAGGAGGTCATCGCCGCGGCGAAGGAGGCCGGGGTGACCATGTACCTCACCGGCACCCGCCACTTCTTCCACTGATCTCCCCCCGGGGAGGGGGACGCGGCACCGGCGGCGGTCTCCCCCCTGGCTGACCCTCCACTCGGTAGGGGTCCGCCGGGTCCACCGTTGAGGACCGGAAGTACGAGCGTCGAGCCGTTGCCCCTCAACAACCGTTGTTGCTAGCGTGGGTGCGGAATCCCTCGATCGACCCTCCCCGTTCTCCTCGCGGCCCGTCTCCCTCCCGCGGCCGACCCGGCCCATCCGAGCGGCGTGCGACACCCCTCATTCCTGGCAGGACTGCCCATGCGCGTGCTCGACCGGCTCACCGCCGTCGCCGTTGCCATGGCGTTCGTCCTGGTCGGCCTGGGTGCTCCGATCCGCGGGGGGACCCCTCTGCCCGGCGCGGTGGTCACCGCCGCGCACCGGTCGATCGTCCACGACGCGCCGCCCGTCGTTCCTCCCGACGCGCGGCACGTCGACGCCCCGGTCACCACGCCAGAACGTGCCGTACCGCAGTCCGGCGACCCCCGGGCTGTCGTGGGTCGCCTCGTGCACCCCGACGCTCCGTCGGACACGCGGGCGGAGGCTCTCGGCGGGCTGCGCGGTGACCACCGCGCCGGCGTCGCTCTCACCGACGGACCGGACGATCTCCTCCTCGACGCTCCGGTGCGGATCGGTGGCACGCCGATCTCCACCGTCGCGCCGACCCGTTACCGGCAGCCGGCCGCGCCGCTGCCGCCCGGGGGCACCCTGCCCACCCGGGCCCCACCGGCCGCTCGCCGCTGACCCTCCCCGGTTCCCGCTTCCGGGCGTGATGCGCCCACCGATGCCGGCTGGCCCGCGCGAGGGTCGACTCCGGACAGTGCTCGTCTCATCACCACCGCGGGTCGCCATCCGCCACCCGTGGTTCCCCTCCCCGGGCCATCCGCCCGGGTCCACTGAATCCTGGAGGATTCGCATGTCGAAATCCCGCTGGCGCAAGCCGGCGACAATCGCGGGCGCGCTGGTGCTGACCGCCGCGCTCGGTGGTGTAGCGGCCACCAACCACGAAGTCCTCGAGGCCCTCGGTCTCGCCAAGGAGCCCGGTGCCGGCCTGCCCATGCAGCCCCGGGAACGCGCCGAGATGCTCGCCGGTGAGGACCCGGCCGAGGCCGGCGAGGAGGCCTTCGAGGCTCGCACCATCGCCGAGCAGTTCGCCCAGCCGCGGTACGCCCCGGGCATCGTCTCGCCGGGCGCCTACTCCGCCGCGTACACCCAGCTCGGCTCGCTGTCCGTGACCAAGGGCAACTGGCGCGAGGTGACCAAGACCCGGTACGACGCGGACGACCCGCGCTACCGCGACTACGCCTCGAACTCCTCCGGCGGCGCCGGGGACGTGACCGGCCGGATGACCGGCATCGCGGCGGACAACAGCGGCCACGTCTACGCGGCCGGTGCGGACGGCGGCGTCTGGCGCTCGTCCACCGGTGGCGGCAACTGGACGCCGATCGCCGACCAGCTCCCCACCCTCTCCAGCGGTGACCTGGTCCTCGCCTCCGACGGCTCGCTCTGGTACGCCACCGGCGAGGCCAACACCGGCGGCACCTCGTACGTCGGCGCCGGCGTCTACCGGCTCGGCAGCCCGACGAGCGGCGAGTTCACCAGCAACGACCGGGTCGGCGGCGCCGAGCTGGAGAGCACGGTCATCAACAAGCTCCGGTTCTTCGGCGGCAAGGTCTGGGCCGCCACCAACCGGGGTCTGTACTCGCACCCGATGGGCAGCACCTCCGGCTCCTGGAAGTTGGAGTTCGCGCCGAACCCGAGCTACCTGCCGGGCGGAGCGAACGCGGGCACGGCCAACGCGGCGTACAAGAACATCGTCAACGACGTGGCCGGCGACCCGCGCAACCCCAAGCACGTCGTCGCCGCCTCGGCGTGGCGTTCGGGTGACACCTACAACGGCTTCTACGAGACCGCGGACTACACCGCCGGCGGCTGGACGAAGGTCAACCCGACCGGCGCCATCCCGGCCGACGACATCGGTTACGTGACGTTCGCCTTCTCCGCCGACGGCGGCAAGCTGTACGCGATCAACCAGGCGCCGAGCCTGCTGAACAAGTACACCGGTAACGTGAACAGCTACCTCGACGGCATCTACGTCTCCAACAACGGCTCGCCCTCGGGCCCGTGGAGCAAGATCGCCGACTCGCAGAAGCTGGGCAGCTCCGGCTCCGCGCTCAAGCAGACCGTCATCGGCAAGGGCTACGGGCCGGGCATCCAGGCCTGGTACAACCAGTTCCTGACGGTCGACCCGGCCAACCCGAACCACCTCTGGGCCGGCCTGGAGGAGGTCTACGAGAGCACCGACGCCGGTGCCACCTGGAAGACCATCGGGCCGTACTGGAACTTCTACTTCTCCTGCTGGAACATCAGCGACAGCAAGAACACCTGCCCGGACTCGACCCACCCGGACCAGCACTCGGTCGCGGTGGGCAACGGGTTCGTCTACGTCGGCAACGACGGCGGCATCTACCGGCGGCCGATCAACGGCAAGACCAACAAGGACGGCCACGCCACCGACTGGAAGAGCCTGAACGACGGCACCATCGACGCCCTGCAGTACTACTCGGTGGCGGTCGGCAAGGACCCGAAGGCGGACGGCACGGTCGTCTCCGGCGGTCTGCAGGACAACGGCGCCTCGATCCTGCGCCCCGGCGACACGGTGATGGGCTCGCACTTCGGCGGTGACGGCGGCGACGCGATGGCCGATCCGGCCAACGGCTGCAAGCAGGTTCAGGAGTACGTCTACCTGTCCATGCGGGTCACCGAGAACTGCAACGAGAACCCGGGTCCGGGCACGCTGGCGACCTCCACCTCGCGGGACATCCAGCCGTACACCTCCTCCCCGGGCGACGAGCCGGCTCGATTCATCGCGCCGTTCACCTCCGACGACCACGACGCCAACATCTGGGTCGCGGGTGGTCAGCACGTCTGGGTGAACACCAAGGGCTACTCCATCTCCGACGGCAAGGGCTGGACGAACGTCTTCGACCTGGGCGCGGGCCACACCGCCACCTCGGTCGCCGTCTCCGGCGGCACCGCGTACGTCGGCTGGTGCGGGCCGTGCAACAACGCCGGGTTCGCCCGGGGTGTCGCGGTCGGCAAGGTGAACGACCCGGCCAGCTGGCACCAGCTGACCCTGTCGGCGGACTTCCCGAACCGGTTCGTGCAGGGCGTCGGGGTCGACCCGGCCAACCCGTCGCACGCGTTCCTCGCGATCAACGGGTTCTCCCGGCGGTTCACCGAGGGCCCGGGTGCCGGCTTCGGCCACGTCTACGAGACGACCGACGCGGGCGCGACCTGGAAGGACGTCTCGGCGAACCTGCCGGACGTGCCGGCCAGCTCGGTCAAGGAACTGTCCAACGGTGGGCTGGTGCTCGCCACCGACCTGGCCACGTTCTACCGCGCGCCCGGCGCGACCGACTGGCAGCGGCTCGGCACCGGCCTGCCGCTGACCGTCGGCATGGACGTCGAGTACAACGCGGTCGACAACTCGGTCTACGTGGCCACGCACGGCCGCGGCATCTGGGCGTTCGATCTCGCCCAGCTCTGATCCGACCGTACGCAGGAGGCCCCGTCCCCTTCCTCCGGGGGCGGGGCCTCCGTCGTGCTCGGGCTCGACGGCCTGTGACGAGGTTCACGAGGGTGCCTGCGGATGGCGAACCTGTGTCACGGATCGTCACGGTTGGGCTGTTGTCCGCCGGGGCCCCGGGAACGTGAGACGATCTGAGCGTGACGGCAACGATCCTGGACGGCAAGGCGACCGCGGCGGAGATCAAGGACGAGCTGCGGGTGCGGGTCAAGGCACTGGCGGAGCGCGGCATCACCCCCGGGCTGGGTACGGTCCTGGTCGGCGCCGACCCCGGCTCCCAGGCGTACGTCAACGGCAAGCACCGTGACTGCGCCGAGGTGGGCATCGCCTCGATCCGCCGGGAGCTGCCCGCGGACGCCACCCAGGAGCAGCTCGACGAGGTGCTGGCCGGCCTCAACGCCGACCCGGCCTGCCACGGCTACATCGTCCAGCTGCCGTTGCCCGCGCACCTGGACACCCAGCGCGCGCTGGAGATGATCGACCCGGACAAGGACGCCGACGGCCTGCACCCGGTGAACCTGGGGCGGCTGGTGCTCGGCTACGAGGGGCCGCTGCCCTGCACGCCGCGCGGCATCGTCGAGCTGCTCCGCCGGTACGACGTGCCGCTGCGTGGCGCCAAGGTCGCGCTGGTCGGCCGGGGCAACACCGTGGGGCGTCCGCTCGGCCTGCTGCTCACCCGCCGCAGCGAGAACGCCACCGTGACCCTGTGTCACACCGGCACCCTCGACCTCGCCTCGCAGACCCGTTCGGCCGACATCGTCATCGTGGCGGCCGGTGTGCCGGGCCTGCTGACCGCCGACATGATCACCCCGGGCGCGACGGTGGTGGACGTCGGCATCACCCGGGTGATCGGCTCGGACGGCAAGGGCCGCTACACCGGCGACGTCGATCCGGAGGTCGCCGACGTGGCCGGCAAGCTGGTGCCGATGCCGGGCGGCGTCGGCCCGATGACCCGGGCCATGCTGCTGACCAACGTCGTCGAGCGCGCCGAGCAGCAGGACTGACCACCCAAGCACGTCATAACCGTCCGCCCCTGGCCCGATCGGTGCCAGGATGGCTGATACGGTCCGGAAAACCGACTGGTATCAGGGAGTGGGACGACCATGGGTAAGAAGGTCACTGTCGTCGGGGCCGGCTTCTACGGCTCCACCACCGCACAGCGCCTGGCCGAGTACGACGTCTTCGACACCGTCGTGATCACCGACATCGTGGAGGGCAAGCCGGCGGGTATCGCGCTGGACCTCAACCAGTCGCGTCCGGTCGAGGGCTTCGAGACGAAGGTCGTCGGCGTCACGACCGGCCCGAACGGCGAGGGCTACGAGGCGATCGAGGGCTCGGACGTCGTCGTGATCACCGCCGGTCTGCCCCGCAAGCCGGGCATGAGCCGGATGGACCTGCTGGAGACGAACGCCAAGATCGTCCGCCAGGTCGCCGAGAACGTCGCCAAGTACGCCCCGAACGCCGTCGTCATCGTCGTCTCCAACCCGCTGGACGAGATGACCGCGCTGGCCCAGCTCGCCACCCAGTTCCCGAAGAACCGGGTGCTCGGCCAGGCCGGCATGCTGGACACCGCCCGGTTCACCAACTTCGTCGCCGAGGCGCTGAACGTACCGGTGAAGTCCGTGAAGACGCTGACCCTCGGTTCGCACGGCGACACGATGGTCCCGGTGCCCTCGAAGAGCTCGGTGAACGGCAAGCCGCTGCGTGACGTCATGCCGGCCGAGCAGATCGAGGAGCTGGTCGTCAAGACCCGCAACGGTGGCGCCGAGGTCGTCGCGCTGCTGAAGACCGGCTCGGCGTACTACGCCCCGTCGGCCGCCGCCGCCCGGATGGCCAAGGCCGTCGCGGAGGACTCCGGCGACGTCATGCCGGTCTGCGCCTGGGTCGACGGCGAGTACGGCATCGCCGGCGTGTACCTGGGCGTCGAGGCCCAGATCGGCGCCGAGGGCGTCAAGCGGGTCGTCGAGACCGACCTGGACGCCGACGAGCTGGCCAGCCTCAAGGAGGCCGCTGAGGCCGTGCGCGCCAAGCAGAGCGACATCTCCAACATGTGACCCACTGACAACCGCCGGAAGGGGCGGGCCGGCTC
>JBARAE010000096.1:0-3298 GCA_049791715.1 Micromonospora sp. | reverse complement strand
CTGGCAGGGGACGCGGAGGCCCGCCGCCGGCTGCGCCACGACGTGTACGCCACGCTGGTCCGGGCCGGCGGCGAGTTGCTGGAGACGTTGGACGCCTTCTTCGCCGCGGCCGGCACGCTGGAGAGCGCCGCCCGGGCGCTGTTCGTGCACCCCAACACCGTCCGGTACCGGCTGAAGCGGATCGCCGAGGTGACCGGGTTCTCGCCGCTGGCTCCGCGGGACGCCTTCGCCCTTCAGGTCGCGCTGACGATCGGTCGCCTGGATCCGGTCGTCCCGGGTGTCACACCGGTCCCGACCCAGACAATGAGCCCAGCGGTGAGGAAAACATCACAGGCAGGTGACGACCACCGCCGATTTTTGTAGATCTCCTACAAAGGTTCTAGTGCGGTTTGGTGTCGTGCGCTACAGCGCGACCGGTGAGTATCCGTCAGAGTCATAGACGTGCTCGCCGTACTCTCACCCGGACAGGGTTCCCAGAAACCCGGATTCCTGACCCCCTGGCTCGACCTGACCGGCACCGAGGCGCGTCTGCGCTGGTGGTCGGCGCTGGCCGGCGTGGACCTGGTCCACCTCGGCACGAAGGCCGACGCCGACGAGATCAAGGACACCGCCCGCACCCAGCCGCTGCTGGTCGCGGCCGCGCTGCTCGCCGCCGAGCACCTGCCGATGTACGACGTCGCGGTGACCGCCGGACACAGCGTCGGCGAACTCGGTGCCGCCGCCCTCGCCGGGGTGCTGCCCGCCGAGGCGGCCATCACCCTCGCCGGCGTACGCGGCCGGGAGATGGCCGCCGCCTGCGCGCTCGAACCGACCGGGATGGCCGCCGTCCTCGGTGGCGACCCGGACGAGGTGCTCGCCGCGATCGAGGCGCACGGGCTCTACCCGGCGAACCGCAACGGCGCCGGCCAGATCGTCGCCGCCGGCGCGGTCGACGGGCTGGAGAAACTGGCCGCCGAGCCGCCGACGAAGAGCCGGGTGATCCCGCTGCAGGTGGCGGGCGCCTTCCACACCCCGTACATGGCCCCGGCGGAGACGGCGCTGGCCGGCGTCGCCGCCGGCATCACCCCGTCCGACCCGCGCCGAATCCTGCTGTCGAACCTGGACGGCTCGGCGGTCAACCACGGCCGGGAGATGGTGCAGCGGCTGGTCCGCCAGGTCACCGCGCCGGTGCGCTGGGACCTCTGCATGCGCACCCTGGCCGACCTCGGGGTGACCGGGGTGATCGAGCTGCCGCCGGCCGGGACCCTGGCCGGCCTGGTCAAGCGGGAGCTGAAGGCGAGCGGCGTACCGGAGATCGTCACCCTGAACACCCCTGACGACCTGCCCGCGGCACGCGACCTGATCGCCCGGCACAGCGGCCTGCGCGGCCACGAGCCCGTGATCCAGTTCCGGGTGGTGGTCTCCCCCGCCGCCGGCACGTTCGCCCCCGCCGAGGAGCTCGCCGAAGGCGCCGACCTCCGTACCGGTCAGGTCATCGGTCACGTCGCCACCCGGCAGGGTCCGGTCGAGGTGACCGCGCACGACAGCGGGCTGCTCACCGAGTGGCTCGCCCACCACGACGACCCGGTCGCTCCGGGCCAGCCCCTCGCCCGCATCGGAGGCCACGCATGACCGGCAGCAAGATCGTCGCAATGGGGCACTACCAGCCCTCGCGGGTGGTGACCAACGACGAGCTCGCGCAGATGGTCGACACCAACGACGAGTGGATCCGCGACCGGGTCGGCATCGTCACCCGGCGGATCGCCGGTGAGGAGACGGTGGCCGACATGGCCGCGGCCGCCGCCGGCAAGGCGCTGGCCAACTCCGGCCTCACCGCCGCCGACATCGACCTGGTCGTGGTCGCCACCTGCACCTCGGTGGACCGCAGCCCGAACGTGGCCTGCCGGGTCGCCGCCAAGCTCGGCATCACCGCCCCGGGCGCGTACGACATCAACACCGCCTGCTCGGGCTTCGCGTACGCCCTCGGCACGGTCGACCACGCGATCCGGGCCGGCGCGGCGCGCAACGCCATCGTCATCGGCGCGGAGAAGCTGTCCGACTTCACCGACTGGACCGACCGCTCCACCTGCATCATCTTCGGCGACGGCGCCGGTGCGGCGGTGGTCACCGCGGTCGCGGAGGACGAGCCCGCCGGGGTGGGCCCGGTGGTGTGGGGCTCGGTGCCGGAGAAGAGCGACGCGGTACGCATCGAGGGCTGGCGCCCGTACATCGCGCAGGAGGGGCAGGCGGTCTTCCGCTGGGCGACCACCGCGCTGGCCCCGCTCGCCCTGCAGGCCTGCGAGCGGGCCGGGATCGCCCCGTCCGAGCTGGCCGCGTTCGTGCCGCACCAGGCCAACGCGCGGATCATCGACGGGATCGTGAAGCGGCTGAACATCCCGGACGCGATCATCGCGAAGGACATCGTCGAGTCGGGCAACACCTCGGCGGCGAGCGTCCCGCTGGCCCTGTCCAAGCTGGTCGAACGGCGGGAGGTGCCCTCGGGCGCCCCGGTGCTGCTGTTCGGCTTCGGCGGTGGCCTGACCTACGCCGGTCAGGTCGTCCGCTGTCCCTGAAGACCCCCTCCGGCGCACGGCGCCGAGGAGTGACGGCCGGCGTCGTCGGCCGTCGACAACCCCCGATGAGAGGAACCAACCGAAATGACCCGTGACGAGATCACCGCCGGCCTCGCCGAGATCCTCGAAGAGGTTGCCGGGGTGAACCCGGACGACGTGGCCGAGGGGAAGTCCTTCACCGACGACCTCGATGTCGACTCGCTCTCCATGGTGGAGGTCGTGGTGGCGGCCGAGGAGAAGTTCGGCGTCAAGATCCCGGACAACGAGGTGCAGAACCTCAAGACGGTCGGGGACGCCGTCAGCTACATCGAGGCGCAGTCCTGATCATGAGTCGCCCCGACGTCGTCGTCACCGGGCTCGGCGCGACGACCCCGCTCGGCGGGGACGTCGCGTCGACCTGGGACGCCATGCTCGCCGGCCGCTCCGGGGTGAGTGCGCTCACCCAGGAGTGGGCCGGGCAACTTTCCGTCCGGATCGCCGCCCAGCTCGCGGTGGACCCGTCCGAGGTACTGGAGCGGGTCAAGCTGCGCCGGCTGGACCGGTCCGAGGCGATCGCGATCATCGCGGCGCAGCAGGCCTGGGCCGACTCCGGCCTGGCCGACTCCGGGCTCGACCCGGAGCGGCTGGCGGTCAGCGTCGGCTCCGGAATCGGCGGCGCCACCACCATGCTCGCCCAGGACGACATCCTGGAGGCGTCCGGGCCGCGGCGGGTCTCCCCGCACACGGTGCCGATGCTGATGCATAAC
>JBARAE010000095.1:0-9740 GCA_049791715.1 Micromonospora sp. | reverse complement strand
GGTGGTGACTGACCGTCACCACCGGCCCGGTCACTGCCGAACCGACTCCGCGTACTCGGCGAGGACCTGGTCGAGCATGTGACGGGCCTCGGCGGCGCGTACCGGGTCCGGGTTGTCCAGTGTGATCAGCCCCTTCCAGAGCACCCAACCCCGTCCCCGGGCCCAGGTGCCGGCGTCCACGTCGAGGGTGGCGCGGAACGCCGCCCGACTCGCGCCGGAGAGCAGCGTCCAGGCGATCGCCAGGTCGCAGGCCGGGTCACCCGTGCCGCAACAACCGAAATCGATGACCGCGATCAGCGTTCCGCCGCGAACCAGCAGGTTGCCCCACGCCACGTCGCCGTGGAACCAGACCGGCGGCCCGGACCAGGTGGCGGCCAGTGCGGTCTCCCAGATCCGGGTGAGGAGGTCCCCGGGTACCCGGTCGCCGAGGCGCTCGATCGCCCGCCGGGTCTCATCGTCGTACGTGGTCAGCGACGCACCCCGGAAGAAGCTGTGCGCCCCGGCCGCCGGTCCGCCGACCGGCTCGATCCGCTGCAGCCCCGCGAGGAAACCGGCGAGCGCGGTGGCGAACGCGGTCAGGTCGGCGATCCGGTCGACGCGGGCAGTCTTTCCGTCGATCCATCGGCGGACGGACCAGGGGAAGGGGTAACCCTCGCCGGGCTCACCGATCGCCAGCGGCGTCGGCACCTCCAGCGGCAGGCGGGGTGCCAGGACGGGCAGCCAACGGTGCTCCTTCTCGACCTGCGGCATGTACCCGGCGGCGCTGGGCAGCCGGACGGTCATCTCGTCGCCCAGGTGGAAGGTGCGGTTGTCCCAGCCACCGAGCGCGACGGGGCGTACCGGGAGATCGGCCCACCGGGGGAACTGCGCGGCGACCAGCCGCCGCACCAACGCCGCGTCGATCGTCGGGACGGGTGGCGGCGGCAGGCTCTCGTCGTCCTCCCTCATCCCGGGAAGCGTCCCCGTCGGCCCGGCCGCCCGCAACCGGGTTATCGCCCGCGCGACCTCCCCGGGTCGCCGGAGCGGGACTGAAAGCACGAAACCGGGCACCCGACGCAGCGCTCGTCGCTACGGTCGGTGAAGGGCCGGCCGGCCCGCCGCGCCGATCCCGCCACCGCAGGAGCAGCTCGTGCCCTTCGCCACGCCGGAGCAGCCCCCCGCCGGAAACGGGCCCCCGGTACGTGACCCGGAGTCACCGCGCCGGGTCACCCTGCTGGAACTCTTCTTCGACCTGGTGTACGTGGTCGCGCTCGCCCTCATCTCCCGGGGGCTGGTGATCGACCTTAACTGGGAACGGGCCCTCCAGTCCCTGCTCATGCTGATGGCGATCTGGTGGACCTGGGCGATCACCACCCTGGTCACCGACATGTACGACCCGCAGCGCACCGAGATCAAGCTGCTCATCGCCGCGGTGATGTTCGGCGCGCTGCTGATGACGACCGCCATTCCGCATGCCTTCGACGGTCGGGGGCTGGTCTTCGCCGGCACGTACGTCGCGATCCACCTCGGCCGCGGCCTCTTCCTCATGCCCGCGGTGCGCCGCCACCCGCAGACCCAGCGGCGGGCGGCCCGCATCTTCGTCTGGTTCGCCGTCTCCGCGGTGCCGTGGCTGCTCGGCGGCGGCCTGGCCCACGGACACGCCCGCGAGTGGCTCTGGGCGCTCGCGCTGGGCATCGACTACCTGGGCTTCCGGCTGGCCTACCCGGTCCCCGGGCTCGGCGTGATACCCGAGCACCAGCGCAACGTCACCGCCGAGCACCTGTCGGAGCGCTACCAGCAGTTCTTCATCATCGCGCTCGGCGATGCCATCCTGGTCATCGGCACCATGTTCAGCATGGGCCACTCCGAACTGGAGAACATCGCCGCGTTCGCGGTCGCCTTCTTCACCACGCTGCTCCTCTGGCGGATCTACGTGCACAAGTCCGGGGATCTGCTGCCGCATGCGATCTCCAGCGCCCGGCAGCCGCACCGCTTCCTGCTCACCGCCCCGTACACGCACCTGCTGCTGGTGGCCGGGGTGGTGACCAGCGCCGCCGGCTTCGACCTCGTGCTGCACGAACCGGAGGGGCGTACGCCGCCGGCCTGGGCGGCGGTGATCCTGGGCGGGCCGGCGCTCTTCCTGCTCGGCCGGGCCGCCTTCGAGTACGAGGTGTTCAGCCGCGTCTCGCTCTCCCGCACGGCCGGGATGCTGGCGCTGCTCACCATCGCGCCCGGCGTCCTCTTCGTGCCGCCGCTGCTGGCGGCGACCGGGGCCATGCTGGTGCTCGCCGGTGTGGCCGTCGCCGATTATCTGCGCAGTCGGGGGCGCCCGCCGGAGGCACCGTCTCCGCCGCACTGAGCGGTCCGTACGGTCGACGCACGGTAAGGACCGCGTGACCGCTACCGATCACCGTTAGCCGTTCGACGGGATTGGGTACAACGCCTTCACCTCGAATCCACCACACCCCCGTGGAGGCAAGTCATGCGCGGCACCTCGATACTCGGCGTCCTCGTCGTCATCTGGCTGGTCATCGGCGCGATCGCCGCCGGTCAGCGCGGTTACTTCGGCAACGACGACACCAACTGCGCCGAGGCCGGCACCATCCTGGTCACCATCGTCGCCGGCCCGCTGAACTACATGGGCGCCAACCCGAAGCTGGACTGCCAGCTCCCCGAGCCGTCCAAGTAGGCCACCCCACCTACGGCCCGCGCCCCGCTCCCCCGCGGCGCGGGCCGTCTGCTGTCCCGGCCGCATCCGTCACCACCGCCGAGCCGTCCTAGGGGACTGGGCTTGCACCGGCGTTTGTCGGTTCGTGTGCCGGGAAGGGCACGGGACCAGCGGCGCACGAACGGGAGCAGCGGCATGCAGATCGGCTACAAGCTCGCCTCGGAGGCCTTCGGACCGCAGGAGATCATCCGCCAGGCGGTCCGCGCGGAGCAGGCCGGATTCGACTTCGTCGAGATGAGCGACCACTACCACCCGTGGCTGGACGTGCAGGGGCACTCCTCGTTCACCTGGAGCGTCCTCGGCGCGATCGCCGCGAAGACGAGCTCGCTCGGGTTGGCCACCGGCGTCACCTGCCCGACGGTGCGCTATCACCCGGCGATCATCGCCCAGGCCGCCGCCACCATGGCGCTCGTCTCGGACGGCCGGTTCACCCTCGGCGTGGGCGCCGGCGAACGGCTCAACGAGCACGTCGTCGGGCAGGGCTTCCCCAGCGTCCGGGGCCGGCACGAACGGCTGCGCGAGGCGCTGGAGATCATCCGCCTGCTCTGGCAGGGCGGCTACCAGTCGTACGAGGGAAAGCACCTGCAGCTGGAGGACGCCCGGGTCTTCGACCTGCCGTCCACTCCGCCGGGGATCGCGGTGGCCGCCAGCGGGAAGTCCTCGGCCACCATGGCCGCCGAGCTGGGCGACGGCCTCTTCGCCACCGAGCCGAAGCCGTCGATCGTCGAGCACTACCGGGATGCCGGCGGCAAGGGCCCGCGCTACGCGGAGGTGCCGATCGCCTGGGCGACCGACGAGGAGCAGGCAGCCCGCGCGGCGCGGGAGACGAGCCGGTGGGCGGTCACCGGCTGGAAGGTGATGAGTGAACTGCCGAACCCGGTCAACTTCGACGCGGCGACCTCCTGGGTGGAGGACCACCACATCCGCCAGCAGTTCTCCGTCGGCCCGGACCCGGAGGTCCACCTGGACAAGGTCCGCCCGTACGTGGACGCCGGGTACGACCACATCGTGCTGCAGAACGCCGGCCTCGACCCGGACGGCTTCCTCGACTTCTTCACCGGCGAGCTCGCCGGGCCGCTGCGCGCCCTGGGCTGAAAGGGGGCGGCCGGCTCAACCCCCGACGTGGATGCCGGGACGCCGGCTCGGGTCCCGCTCGGACTTGCGGATGATCTCCCGAACCACCGGCGGGGTGTCGCCACGACCGAGGATCAGGTAGCGCAGCAGGTGCGCGATCGGATTCCCCTCGGACCACTCGAAGTGGGCGTGCGGGCGGACCCCGGTGGCGTCGCGCAGCGCCAGCAGGATCGCGGCGATGGCATTCGGAATGGCGGGGCTGCTCGCCCGCAGGATCCGGTACCCGCCGACCTCCACCCCGTGCACGTGGAGGACCTGGCTGAACTGCGACGGGTCCACCACGTCGATCTCCAGGAAGAGGATGTCCGCGGCGCCCGGGACCGGGTTCATCCCGCGCTGCGCCCGCTCCTTGACCCGGTACTCCTTCAGCGTGCCGCTCTGCCGCTTGTTCGCGATGAGGTGCAGTCGGCCGTCGTGGGCGATCGAGTCGGTGATGAATCGGCGCGCCGGCTCGTCGAACTCGATCCGCGCGGCCCGCAGCTCAGTCGTTCGGGAGATCCTCGAGATCAGCGAGACCGCGATGATGCCGGCGATGAACATGCCGGAGATGGTGATCCCGTCCGGCTTCTCGATCACATTCGCGGCCAGCGCGTAGAGCAGCACCAGGGTGAGCACCGTGAAGCCCACGCCGGCGATCCGGTGCCGCGACCGGTACGCCGAGATGGTCACCGCGATCGCGCCGGACGACATCATCGCCAGGATCCCCGTCGCGTACGCCCCGGCCTGCGCGTTGACGTCGGCCCGGAAGGCGACGGTGATCGCGATGCTGATCACGGTGTAGACGAGGACGACGGGACGGACCGCCCGGCCCCACTCCGGTGCCATGCCGTACTCGGGCAGGTACCGCGGCACGATGTTGATCAGACCAGCCATCGCCGACGCGCCGGCGAACCAGAGGATCAGGATGCTGCTGATGTCGTAGAGGGTCCCGAACGCCTCGCCGAGGTGCTCGTGCGCCAGGAACGCCAGCGCCCGCCCGTTGGCCGCCCCACCCGGCTTGAACTCCTCCGGCGGGATCAGGACGGTGGTGACGAAGGTGGTGGTGATCAGGTATACGGACATGATGAGCGCCGCGGTGGTGAGCAGCTTGCGGGTGTTGCGGATCCGGGCCTGCAGGCGCTGCTGCGGATCGCCCCCCTCCCCCTCGACCAGCGGCATCATGCTGACCCCGGTCTCGAAGCCGGAGAGCCCGAGGACCAGCAGCGGGAACGCCAGCACGGCCGGCCCGATCAGATCACTCAGGCTGGTGGCACGGGCGGTGAGGAGGTCGGTCCAGCCGCTCAACACCCCGGGGTTGGCGGCCACCTCGCCCAGCCCGACCACCACGATCACCGCGTTGAGCACGAGGAAGACCGCCACCAGCGGGATGGCGACCTGCACCGCCTCGCTGAATCCCATCAGGAACACGCCGCCGAGGATGAGCAGGAGGACGACGGTCACCACGACCGCCGCGCCACCGCCGTGGGGGAACGACTCGGGCAGGAGCGGGTTCACCAGCAGGTGGACGGTGGCGTCGGCCGCGGACAGCGTGATCGTGATGATCCACGAGGTGGCGACGAAGCCGAGCAGCACCAGCACGAAGATCTTGCCCCGCCAGAACGGCAGCAGCCGCTCCAGCATGGCCACCGATCCCTGCCCGTGGGGGCTCTCCCGGGCCACCCGCCGGTACATCGGCAGCATGCCGAACAGGGTCAGCGCCACGATCAGCAGGGTGGCCACCGGCGAGAGTGCCCCGGCCGCGAGCGCGGCGATGCCGGGCAGGTAGGAGAGGGTGGAGAAGTAGTCGACGCCGGTCAGGCACATGACCTGCCACCAGGCGTGGGCCCTCCCCTTGGCCTGCGGTTCCAGGGTTTCCGGGCCGGCCGGCTGCACCCGGTGCTGGAACAGCCAGCGGCTCAGCCCGCTGGTCGGCTCCGGCGGCCGGGCCTGGGTTTCCACGCACTCCGGAACGTGCACCGGGGCCCGCGCGTCGTCGCGCGGAGCGCGCTCCGGGTCGCGTGCCGCACGCAGCGCGTGCCCCGGACCGGACTGCGCCTGGTTGCGCCGCGCCCGAATCCGCCGAGGCTGCCCCCCGTCCCGCCCGTCCGCCATTGTCCATCCCTTCAGGCCCTGACCCGACCGTAGGCGGTACCCACGGCGCCGCCCGTCGGAACGCGACAAGCCGGAAAGATCATCAGGGCGTGAGGGAGCGTACGGCCGGCGGCCCCGGCCGGCACGGTCAGCCGGCGACCGGGATGCCCAGAGCGCGGAGCAGCCCGTCCGGGTCCGCGACGGTCACCGTCACCGCCGGGTGCCGCGGCCACCCGCCCGGTGCCAGGGCCGGCACCGGCGTGGCGAAGCGGAGGCAGACGCCGGCGGTGACGCTGGTGCCGAAGGTGACCCCGCCGTCGGCCAGGGACAGGTGCGGACCGATCGCCCGCCACCAGCGGTACGGCCCGCCCGGCTCCGCCCCGGTGACGTTCCCCCGGGCGGTACGCAGCCGCCAGGGTCCGAACCGCACCGTCAACTCGTCCGGGCCGAGTTCCACGCCGGTGGTCTCCGGACGTACGCCGAGCAGCGCCAGCGGCAGGCGGAACGCCGGGTCGAAGCGGAAGCCGAAGCGGCGGGGCGGGGCGGTCACCGGGCCGGCGTACCCGCCCGGGAGCTGTCGACACCCGGTCAGTCCAGGGCGCTGCTCCAGTGGTCCACGTGCGCGTCGAGGTACCGGGCGGTGGCCCGCCAGTACGCCCCGTCCTCGGCGTGGATCCGCGCCCACGGCTGCCGCCCCTCCCGCGCACCGGCGCACAGCAGGTCGTACATGGCCCGGGCGCGGCGACCGAGCATCGCGGCGAGCGCCGGCCGGTCCGCCCCGGAGAGGCCGTAGCCGTCCACGAAGACGCGCAGCCGCTCGGCCGACTCGCCGGCCGGGCGGTCCGGCCGCATCCCGGCCATGCTCTGCGCCGCGTACGCGAGCTCCCACAGCCGGGTGCCGGGGCCGGCCGAGTCCCAGTCGATCAGGACCCAGCCGCGGGGCGAGCGGACCAGGTTCCAGGGGGCCGCGTCGTGGTGGCAGACGAGCTCCTCGCCGTCGGGCGGGATGACCCGGTTCCAGACCGCCGGGGGCGGGGGCGCGAAGTCGGCCGTCGCCCGGTGCAGGTCGGCCAGCAGGGCACCGATGGAGGCCAGCTCCGAGCGACGGTACGAGCCGTCGGGCCGGCCCAGCTCACCCGGGACGTACTCCAGCACCTGGCGGCCCTCGGCGTCCCGGCCGAGCGGCCGGGGCGCGCCGGTGAAGCCGACGTCGTGCAGGTGGCGCAGCAGGGCGTCCACGCTGTCGGTCCACGGGCCGACCGGCCGGCGGACCGTGTCGCCGACCCGGACCACCCCCGTCGTGACGTTGCCGACCAGGAGCTGCTCGTCGTGTCTCACCCGGCCATCCCGCCGGACGGCGTCCCCGCGTTCCGCGCGCACGGCGGAACGCGGGAACCCCCCGTCCCGGCTACTGCAGGAAGGCCCCGAGGGGCGAGAGCAGCAGCCGGCCGAGCAGCGCGGCATTGTCGTCCAGCCGCGTCCGCTCACACTCGCGGGCATCCGGGTCGTGCCGGCAGCGCCAGATCTTCTGCGCGTTGCGCCAGGCCACGTTGCGGGTGTACTCCACCAGCTCGCCCTCGTACCAGTCGTCGATGTCGCCGTTCAGCATGTCGATCATGAGCTGCCAGTTGTCCAGGTAACCGCGGCGCAGCTGCGGGATCCGCTCGGCGAAGATGTCGTTGATCTCCAGGTAGTCGCGGTGCTGGTCGCTGCCGTCGACCGGCTCGGACTCCAGGCTGTCGAACGTGGTCACCAGCGCGAACGGCAGGTCGAAGTTGATGTGGGCGTTCACCCCGGCGGCGGCCGACGGCAGCGGGCGGGCGTCCGGCCCCCGCATCCGCTTGAACAGGCAGGTCCACGCCTTCGGCGTGTTCGGGCTGGACTCGGTCCAGAACCGCAGCGCGTCGAAGTAGCGGGCGGCGAACTCGACGTCGAGCCGGGCCAGGAAGGCCGGATCGGCGAACCGGTCCTCGTAGAGCCCGTCCAGCACGCTGGTGGTGATGGTCAGGTAGAGCTTGTTGAAGTCCGCGAGCGGGCAGCTGGCCTCCAGCGGAGGGAGCCGGACGAGCATGTCCTGGAGCTTGGTGAGGTGGTCGACGACCGCCGGCACGTCGGCGGGGTGGTCGGCGAGCAGTCCGACGATGTCCTGGTGCACAGGACCCCAGACCGGTTCGGTCATCTCTCCTCCACTGTGGCCGGGCAGCCGGAGCGCCGTCGGTGACGTGCACAGCCTTCCAGCCGACACGCGTCGACCGGATCAGTAGAACGACGTATTGCGGGCGTGGCCCGTCCGTCTACTCCGGCCGGCTGCGCAGGAAGATCGCGCTCGCCTGCACCCGGGTACGGACCTGGAGCTTGTCGAAGATGTGCGAGACGTGCACCCCGATGGTCCGTTCGCTGATGAACAGCCGCTGACCGATTTCCTTGTTGGTCAGCCCCTCGGCGACCGCCGCCAGCACCTCCCGCTCCCGGGCGGTCAGCACCGCCAGCTCGTCCACCGCCGGTTCGGCGGTGGCCGGGGCGGCCGGTCGCGCGCTGCGCGGCGCCGGCACCGGCGCACCCGTGGGCACCCGCTCCTCCAACGTCACCCGGGCGCGGCCGGCGAGCGTACGGATCTCGCTGCTCAGCGGCACCGCGCCCAGCCCCTGGGCCATCTGGTACGCCTGCCGCAGCAGCTTGCCCGCGGTGGCGAGCCTGCTCCGCCGGGCCAGCAGCGCCTCGGCCTGCCGCAGCCGGGAGTACGCGGCCGGGTACGGGTGGTTCCGACGGTCCCACTCGGCCGCCGACCGGGCCCAGAGCTCCGGATCATTGCCGTCCAGCCGGCTCACCTCGGCGTCGCAGAGCGCGAGGAAGCCGTCGACGATGTAGCGCACCGGCCGGCCCGCGTGCTCGCTCTTGCGGGCCACCCGGTCCACCACCTCCCGCAGCCTGCGGACCGCGGTCTCGTCGACCGGCACCGTGCGGCTGGCGTACGCCTCCGCCTCGGCGCGGAGCCCGTGCCACGCCAGCGTGGCGAGCACGATGACGTCGTCGGAGCGGCTCTCGGTCAGGCCACGCTGGACGGCCTGCCGGGCCAGGTCGTGCCGGCCCTCCCACATGGCCAGCCCGGCGCGCAGGATCAGCATCGGCAGCACGTGGCGGGCCCCACCGCCGGCCAGCACCGTGGCCACCGCCTCCAGGTCCCGGTCGGAGGCCTCGATGTCGCCGTACCCGACGGAGAGCCGACAGCGGGCGAGCAGCAGTTCGACCGCGTCGGCCCCGGACGGGCGGTGCCGCAACGCCGCCGCCACCACCTTCTCGGCCTCGGACCACTGCCCGACCCGGAACAGCCCGTTGGTGGCGATCGCCAGCAGCCGGGTCTCCCAGGTCCGCCCCAGCCCGAGCTCGGCGACCCGCTCGGCACCCCGGCGCGCCACCACCACACCCTCCTCGAGGATGTTCAGCGGCCCGGTCAGCAGCTCGGCCAGGTGCAGGTACGCGCAGGCCACGTCCTCCGGCCGGCCGGAACGCTCGGCGATCTCGACCGCCTTCCGCATCACCGCCAGCCCCGCGTCCGGGTCCTCCAGGAACGCCTCGCTGAACCCCAGCGCGGCACTGGCCAGCACCACCTCCGACGTGGAGCCCTCGACCGCCGCGGCCAGCTCCAGCGCCTCCCGCGCCTGGTCGCCGGCCTCCGCGTACCGGCCGAGGTGCAGCAGCAGCTCGGCCAGGTGGGCGGCGGCGGTGGCCCGCTGCCGGGGCGTGCAGTCGTCGGCCGCCAGCGCCCGCCGGTACTCCGCCTCGGCGGGAGCGGACCGACCGGCGGCGGCCAGGTAGCGGGCCCGCCGGA
>JBARAE010000094.1:0-1615 GCA_049791715.1 Micromonospora sp. | reverse complement strand
GGATGGCGCCGGTGGGCCGCCCCCGCCACGCTCGTCGGCGTCGCGGCGCTCGCCCTGTTCCTCCGGGTCTGGCGGCTGGACGCCCTCGGCTTCAACAGCGACGAGGCCGTCTACGCCGGGCAGGCCGCCTCGCTCGCCGGCAACCCGAACTACGCGCCCTACTTCCCGGTGTTCCGCGCCCACCCGATGCTCTTCCAGACCGTCCTGTCGCCGTTCTTCCGCACCGGCGAGGTGGACGTGGCGGGGCGGGTGGTGGTGGCGGTGCTGGGCGTGGCCACGGTGCTGGCCGTCCACCTGCTGGGTGCGCGGCTCTACGGCCGCCGGGTCGGACTGGTCGCGGCGCTGCTGGTCGCGGTCATGCCGTACCACGTGGTGGTGACGCGGCAGGTCCTGCTCGACGGACCGATGGTGCTGTTCGCGACGCTCACCCTCTACTGCCTGGTGCGGTTCGTCCAGAGTCAGCAGGTGCTCTGGTACGTGGCGACCGGCGCCATGCTGGGCGTGACGATGCTGACGAAGGAGACCAGTGTCGTCCTGGCCGGCGGCGTCTACGCGTTCCTGGCGCTGACGCCGATGGTGCGGCGGCCGGTGCGGATGTCGCTGCTCGCCCTCACCGCGATGCTGCTGGTCTTCCTGACCCATCCGGTCTCGCAGGCCCTGGCCGGGCGTAGCCAGACCGGCAAGAGCTACCTGGTGTGGCAGTTGTTCCGGCGGCCCAACCACTCGATGGGGTTCTACCTCGAGACCGTGCCCTCGGCGATGGGGCTGCTCGTGGTGGCGGCGGCCGTCGGCGGCCTGTGGTGGCTGCGCCGGCACCGCTCCTGGCGGGAGACGCTGCTGGTGTCGTGGATCGCCGCGCCGGTGCTGTTCTTCCAGCTGTGGCCCGTCAAGGGTTTCCAGTACCTGCTGCCCGCCGCGGCGCCGGTGGCGGTGCTGGCCGCCCGGGCGCTCACCGGCCTGCCGGTACCGGGCCGGATCGGCCGCCTGTTCGCCCTGGCCGACGGGGCGCCGGACCGGCGGGCCCGTGCGGTGCGGACGGTGCGGCTCGCGGTGATCGCGCTGGTCACCCTGAGCCTGCTCGTTCCGAGCTGGACGGCGGTCAACCGGGCCGACAACGCCACCTTCCTCGCCGGTTCGGGTGGGGTGCCCGGGGGCCGGGAGGCCGGTCGGTGGCTGGCCGCGAACTCGCCGGAGGGGTCGGTGGTGCTGACCCTCGGGCCGTCGATGGCCAACATCATCCAGTACTACGGTCACCGCCGCAGCTACGGGTTGTCGGTCAGCCCGAACCCGTTGCGGCGCAACCCGTCGTACGCGCCGCTGCCCAACCCCGACTGGTGGCTGCGCCACAACGACCTGCAGTACGTGGTCTGGGACTCGTTCTCCGCCGGGCGCTCGGCGTTCTTCTCCGAGCGTTTGATGGTCCTGGTCCGCCGCTACCACGGCCGCGTCGTGCACACGGAGTACGTCGACCGGACCGACTCCACCGGGGCGCGGGTCCCCGTCCCGGTGATCATCATCTACGAGGTGCGTCCATGACCGAACCCGCCCGTCCGTCCGGCCGGCGTGCCGGCCGCCTGCTGGCCCGCGCGCTGCTCGTCGCCGGCCTGCTGGCGCT
>JBARAE010000093.1:0-2405 GCA_049791715.1 Micromonospora sp. | reverse complement strand
AGGGTGAAGAGCACGAACACCCCGATCAGGACCCCGATGGTGACGCGTCCGCGCCGGCTCATCCTCGGCAGGGGGCTGCTACGCATGACCACTGTTGGCTCCGCACGCTCGATGTGATCGGCTCCGACCAGGGACCCAGAGTACGGGGTGTTCCTGAATACGTCGGGTCAAGGTCACGTCACGATCGCATTCGGTCGCGGAGTCCCGGATCAGCAGCGGGTCGGCTGCCCTCCGGCGCGCAGCGTCTCCAACGCCTTCAGCGCGTCGTCGAGGGTGGCCACCTTCAGCAGCGGAAGCCCGGGCTGCGGGTTGTGGACCGCCTCGGCGCAGTTCTCCGCCGGTACCAGGAAGACCTTCGCCCCGGCGTCCTTGGCGCCGACCAGCTTCTGCGCGATGCCGCCGATCGGGCCGACCCGGCCCTCGTCGTCGATGGTGCCGGTACCGGCGACGACCTTGCCGCCGGTGAGGTCGGCCGGTTCCAGCTTGTCCACGATGCCGAGGGCGAACATCAGACCGGCGCTCGGCCCGCCGATGTCACCCAGATCGATCTTGAGCGTGAACGGGTGCGGCTGCTGCTGGTCGATCTCGATCCCGATCCGCGGCCGGCCGTCCTGCTCCCGGCTGGTCACGGTGGCGGTGGCGGGGGTGCCGTTGCGGGTGTACCCGATGGTGAGCGCGGTGCCGGCCGGCTTGGCGCGGATCAGTTCGGTCAGCCGGGCGGCGCTGGTCACCTGCTGACCGTCGACCGAGGTCAGCACATCCCCCGGCTTGAGCACGGCGGCCGACGGGCCGCCGGCGGTCACCCCCTTGACCAGGACCTGGATCGGGAAGCCCAGCTCGCGCAGCGCGGCCGTCTCGGCGCTGGTCTGCGAGTTCTGGAAGTCCTCGGCGTTGCGCTTCTCCACCTCCTCCTGCGACTCCCCGGGCGGGTAGACCAGTTCGCGAGGCACCACCGCCTCGTCCGAGGAGAACCAGCCGGCGAGCGCGGAGCGGAGCTTGACGGTGGGCTGCACGCCGACCGTGGTCAGCCGCAACTGCCCCGCGGAGGTGGACGTCTCGTGCCCGGTGACCTGGATGATCTCCTTGCCGTCGGAGGTGCCGAGCGTGTTGACCGTCGGGCCGGGACCGAGCACCACGTACGGGATGGGCACGCTCAGCACGCCGACACTGAGCAGGGCGGTGAGCAGTGCACCGAGGAGTACGGTCACGCCGCGACGTCTCATGCGGCAGAGCGTACCGATCCGCGCGGCGGCGTCCGGCGCGGCGACGGCCGGACTTCGCCCTCAGCGCAACGACAGCAGCGGCGACCTGGGGCGGGGCACGCGTACCGTAGAGGTCGTGCCTGATATTCCGTTCGGATTCGCGCTCCCGGGTGGGCAACCACCAGACCCCAACGATCCCGCGCAGATGCAGCAGTTCATGTCGCAGTTGCAGCACCTGCTCTCCGCGCCGGGCAGCGGGCCGGTCAACTGGGACCTCGCCCGGCAGGTGGCCGCCAGCCAGCTCGCCGCCACCGGCGACCCGGCGGTCTCGCCGTTCGAACGCAACGCGGTGGAGGAGGCGCTGCGCATCGCCGACCTCTGGCTGGAGCCCGCCACCTCGTGGCCCTCCGGCATCCAGGCGTCGGTCGCCTGGAACCGCAACGAGTGGATCTACAAGACCCTCGACGTGTGGCGCAAGCTCTGCGATCCGGTGGCCAGCCGGATGGTCGGCGCGATGGGCGACCTGGTGCCGCCGGAGGCGCGCGCTCAGCTCGGCCCCATGCAGTCGATGGTGGCCACGCTCGGTGGCGCTCTCTTCGGCGGCCAGCTCGGCCAGGCGCTCGGCTCGCTCGCCGCGGAGGTGCTCTCCGTCGGTGACATCGGCCTGCCGCTCGGCCCGGCCGGCACCGCCGCCCTCATCCCGGCCAACATCCGGGCGTACGGCGAGGGCCTGGAGCTGCCCGAGGACGAGGTACGCCTCTACGTCGCCCTGCGCGAGGCCGCGCACCAGCGGCTCTTCCAGCACGTGCCGTGGCTGCGCGGGCACGTGCTCACCGCCGTGGAGAACTACGCCTCGGGCATCCGGGTCAACCGGGAGGCGATCGAGGAGGCGATGGGCCGGCTCGACCCGACCGACCCGGAGTCGATGCAGGCGATCGCCCTGGAGGGCATCTTCACCCCGGAGGACACCCCGGCGCAGAAGGCGTCCCTGGCCCGGCTGGAGACCGTGCTCGCGCTGGTCGAGGGCTGGGTCGGGCACGTGGTGGACACCGCGGCCGGCGACCGGCTGCCGAACGTCGTCCGCCTCGGCGAGGCGTTCCGCCGTCGCCGGGCCGCCGGTGGGCCGGCCGAGCAGACCTTCGCCGCGCTCGTCGGCCTGGAGCTGCGGCCTCGCCGGCTGCGCGAGGCGTCGGTGCTCTGGGC
>JBARAE010000092.1:0-1714 GCA_049791715.1 Micromonospora sp. | reverse complement strand
GTGGAACCTCGCCGCCCTGGTCGCCTCGCAGAACCCGAAGGACATCCTCGGCCTCGACGTGCAGAACCTCGTCTCCACCGTCTTCGTCGGCCGGATCGCCGAGGACACCGAGATCGCCTCCGAGGCGTTGCGGCTGCTCCGGGTACCGGTCAACGACGGCTACGAGGCGACCCTCGCCTCGCTGTCCCAGGCGGACGCCGGCTCGGCCGCCCGACTCGGGTTCCGCGAGTTCGTGATGCGGGACGTGGACGGGCGGGTACAGAAGGTCCGGGTCGACGTGTCGTACGTCGACGGGCTGCTGGAGCACCTGGACACCACTCCCGCCGCCATCGCCCAGACGGCCGGGCAGCTGCCGACCGTCCTGGCTGATCTGGAGGCGTGACATGGCGAGGGTCCGGGCACGGATCGCGGCGCTCCTCCTCGCGCTCGGCGTACTCGCCGTGGCCACCGTCGCCTGGCCGGTGATCGGGACGACACCGGCGTCCGCCGCGCCTCCGTCGGCCCAGGCTCAGGCCCAGCTCTGCAGCACGAAGGAGTGGCAGGCCGACTTCCGTGCCTGCGTCGCCAAGCTCAAGGAGGTCAGCCAGGACCAGGTCGAGTGCCGCAACGCGCCCGTGCCCGGCGCGCCGGACTCCGGGCTGGCCGGCTGGTTCGCCTCCCGCCCGGACTCCGCCAAGCTCCCCGGCCCGAAGGGCCTCTACAGCGACTACGGCTATGCGGGATACAGCTACACGACGTACGACGTCGACGGCGGGTGCGCCTCGTCCGTGCTCCACCCCGACTACCGCTTCACGACCATGGTGGCCAACGGCGAGTTCATGTTCGCCAACGCGGTCATCGGTGCGTCGAACGCGCTGCGGGAGCGGGCCTGGGATCCCCGCTCGATGTGGGGCTGGGCCGACCCGCTGGTGGAGCACGCCACCAAGGCGGTCTACCAGAAGGTGTTCAGCGTCTTCGGCATCATCACGCTCTGCGTCGTGGGTCTCTACCTGCTCTGGCGGTCTCGTCAGTCGGACATGAGCAACGCCATGACGACCGCCGGCTGGGCGCTGCTGGTGATGGTGGCGGTGACCGCCCTGGCCGCCTGGCCGGTCAAGTCGGCGAACATCGCCGACAACACGCTGATCACCACCCTCGGCGTCGTTCACGATGCCGTTGGCCCGGCGAGCCGTGACACTCCCCCGGGGCAGTGCGACGACCCGAATCCGGAAGCATGCCAGGACCACCGCCCGCCCGCGGTGCGAGCCAGCGACACGGCGACCGAGACGATGCTCTACCGGAACTGGCTGCGGGGCGTGCTGGGCTCCGCCGACAGCGAGACCGCGAAGAAGTACGGGCCCGCCCTCTACGACGCCAAGTCGCTCTCCTGGGAGGAGGCGGAGAAGCTCCGCCAGAACCCGGCCACCCGGGAGGCGACCATCAAGGCCAAGCAGCAGCAGTGGGCCAGGGTCGCCGAGCAGATCAAGACCGAGGACCCCGAGGCGTACGAGTATCTGCAGGGTGTCCGGGACATGGACCGGATCGGCGCGGGCTTCATCGCGGTACTGGCCTCGCTGCTGTTCGCGATGTTCGACCTGACCGCCTCGCTGCTGGTCCTGCTGGGTTTCCTGATCTTCCGGTGGGCGGTGATCGCCGCGCCGATCCTTGGCACGGTCGGCCTGATGCGCCCGGCCAGCGCCGGACTGCGCCGGCTGGCGAACGCGGTGGTCGCCGC
>JBARAE010000091.1:0-4223 GCA_049791715.1 Micromonospora sp. | reverse complement strand
CCCGCTCCCCCGCTGGCGCTGCTGGCGCCAACCGGCGGGGGAGCCGGGGCCGGCGCGCTCCCCGGCCCCGCCCAGGTCTGCTCCTGCAACACGGTCACCCGCGACCACATCGACACGGCGATCGCGGGGGGCGCGCAGGACGTGCCGGCGCTCAAGGCGTGCACCCGGGCCGGGACCAGCTGCGGGTCCTGCGTGCCGATGCTGAAGCAGCTGCTCGACGCGGCCGGGGTGAAGCAGTCGACCGCGCTCTGCGAGCACTTCGACATGAGCCGGCAGGAACTCTTCGACGTCGTCCGGGTCCGCGGCATCCGCACCTTCTCCCAGCTCATCGCCGAGCACGGGCGCGGACGGGGCTGCGACATCTGCAAGCCGGTGGTCGCCTCGATCCTCGCCTCGCTCGGCACCGGCCACGTGCTCGACGGGGAACGGGCGTCCCTTCAGGACACCAACGACCACTTCCTGGCGAACCTGCAACGCGACGGCAGCTACTCGGTGGTGCCCCGGATCCCCGGCGGCGAGATCACCCCGGAGAAGCTGATCGTGATCGGCGAGGTGGCCCGCGACTTCCAGCTCTACACGAAGATCACCGGCGGGCAGCGGATCGACCTGTTCGGCGCCCGCGTCGAGCAGCTGCCGCAGATCTGGCGCCGGCTGGTCGACGCCGGCTTCGAGTCCGGCCACGCCTACGGCAAGGCGCTGCGGACGGTGAAGTCCTGTGTCGGCTCCACCTGGTGCCGGTACGGGGTCCAGGACTCGGTGGGGCTGGCCATCGCCCTGGAGCTGCGCTACCGAGGGCTGCGCGCCCCGCACAAGATCAAGTCGGCGGTCTCCGGCTGCGCCCGGGAATGCGCCGAGGCCCGCAGCAAGGACTTCGGCATCATCGCCACCGAGACCGGCTGGAACCTCTACGTCGGCGGCAACGGTGGCTTCCGGCCCCGGCACGCCGACCTCTTCGCCACCGACCTCAGCACCGAGGAGCTGGTCACGCTGATCGACCGGTTCCTGATGTTCTATATCCGCACCGCGGACCGGCTGCAGCGCACCGCCGCCTGGATGGAGGCGATGGACGGCGGCCTCGACCACCTCCGCGCCGTGATCGTCGACGACGCGCTGGGACTCTGCGCCGACCTCGACGCGGCGATGGCCCGGCACGTCGCCTCCTACTCGGACGAATGGCGGGACGTCCTCGACGACCCGGACCGGCTGCGCCGCTTCACCTCCTTCGTCAACGCCCCGGACGTTCCCGATCCGTCGATCACCTTCGCCGTGGAACGCGGCCAGCCCGTGCCGGCGCGGAGCGCGCCGCCGGGAACCGGCACCGACCGTCGCCGTCAGCCCGTCACGCTCGGCCTCCCGGAGGTACGCCGATGATCACCATGACCACCATCCGTTGGACGTCGGTCTGCCGCCTCGACCGGCTGGAGCCCGACCGGGGCGTCGCCGCCCTCGTCGACGGCGTGCAGGTGGCCCTCTTCCGCACCGACGGCGAGCTGTACGCGGTCGACAACCTCGACCCGGTCGGCGGCGCGTACGTGATGTCCCGCGGCATCGTGGGCAGCCGCGGCGGGGTACCGACCCTCGCCTCCCCGCTGCACAAGCAGGTCTACGACCTGCGGACAGGGCGCTGCCTGGACCTGCCTGACGTGACCCTGCGGCGGCACGAGGCGCGCTACCGCGACGGCCTGGTCGAGGTGCGGCTGCGACAGGGGGTGTGATGCGGGACGAACTGGCCGGCTTCACCATCGGGGTGACCGCCGACCGGCGGCGTGACGAGCTGGCCGCGCTGCTGCAGCGGCGAGGCGCCCGGGTGGTGCTCGCTCCGGCCCTGCGGATCGTGCCGCTGGCCGACGACACCGACCTGCGCGAGGCGACCCGGGCCTGTCTGGACCGGCCGCCGGACATCCTCATGGCGAACACCGGGATCGGGATGCGCGGCTGGCTGGAGGCGGCCGAGGGCTGGGGGCTGACGGAACCGCTGCGCTCGGTGCTCGCCGAGGCGTACGTGGTGGCCCGCGGCCCGAAGGCGCGCGGCGCGATCCGGGCCGCCGGCCTGCACGACCAGTGGTCCCCGGACTCGGAGAGCTGCTACGAGGTCGTCGACCACCTGCGCCGGCGCGGGGTGGCCGGGCAGGTGATCGCCATGCAGCTGCACGGCGAGCGGCAGCCCGAGTGCACGGCGGCGCTGGAGGAGGCCGGGGCCACGGTGATCGAGGTGCCGGTCTACCGGTGGGCGCCGCCCACCGATCCCGCGCCGCTGCACCGGCTGATCGACCTGGTCGCCGGCCGGCTGGTGGACGCCGTGACGTTCACCTCCGCCCCGGCGGCGGAGGCGCTGCTGCGGGCGGCCGGCGATCGTACCGAGACGGTGCTCGAGGCGCTGCGAGGCGACGTACTGGCCAGCTGCGTCGGCGCGGTCACCGCGGAACCGCTGGTCCGCACGATCGTCGACGAACTCCCCCGCCGGACGGTGACCATCAAGGCCGCCGGTCACCTGCTGACCCTGCGCGGCCACGCCGCCGTGGTCGACGGGGACCTGCGGCCGCTCGCCCCGGCACCGATGGCGGTGCTGCGGGCGCTCGCCGCGTCCCCCGGAAAGGTGCTGTCCCGGACCACCCTGCTGCGCACCCTGCCCCGGGGCGCGGACGAGCACGCGGTGGAGATGGCGGTGGCCCGACTGCGGGTCGGACTGGACGCTCCCCGGGTGGTGCAGACCGTGGTCAAGCGGGGCTACCGCCTCCGGGTGGACTGACCCCGGGCAGTGCCCGCTCAGCCGACCGGGGTCGGGTAGCCGCGGCCGTGCTCGGCCTCGAGGCGCGCCATGGCGTGCTCGACGACGGTCACCAGCACCTGCTTCACCGACTCGCGGTGCCGGGCGTCGCACGACACCACCGGCACGTCCGGAGAGATCGCCAGCGCCTCGCGGACCTCCTCCAGCTCGTACTGGGGCGCGCCGTCGAAGCGGTTGAGCGCCACCACGTACGGCAGGTTGCGGTTCTCGAAGTAGTCCAGCGGGGCGAAGGCGTCGGTGATCCGCCGCGTGTCGACCAGGACGGCCGCGCCCACCGCGCCTCGGATGATCTCGTCCCACATGAACCAGAAACGGGTCTGACCCGGCGTACCGAAGAGGTAGAGGATCAGGTCCTGGGCCATGGTGAGCCGGCCGAAGTCCATGGCGACCGTGGTGGTCTCCTTACCGGGCACCTTCGACGGGTCGTCGATGCCGACGCCCGCCGCGGTCATCAGCGCCTCGGTGGTCAGCGGAGTGATCTCGGAGATCGCACCGACCAGGGTCGTCTTGCCGACCCCGAAGCCGCCCGCGACCACGATCTTCGCGGAGATGATCTCCCGGCTGCGGCGCGCCCCGGCGGGGTCATAATTCGCGAAGTCCACTTAGCACCCTTCCAAGCAGGTTCATCCGCTCCTCGAACCCCTCTGCGGGAGCGGCAGTGTGTAGCGTCAGCAGGCCCTCGGCCACCAGGTCGGCGACCAGCACCCGGGTCACGCCCAACGGCATCCGGGTGTACGCGGCGATCTCCGCCAGCGACTGTGCGCGGCCCTCGCAGATCGTGGCGATGCGGTACTTGTCGTGCCCGGCGAACCGGGACTCGGCCACCTGCGTGGGAGTGGCCGACAGCACCGCCTCCAGGGCGATGTCCTGCAGCGGCTCGGTGCGGCCCCGGGTGACCGCGTACGGTCGCACCAGCGCCCCTCGCGGGTCCCGCCGTTGGTCCATCTCGCGATCACCTCCCTCCGTACGGAGCCGGGCCGGCTCCGGATCACCTCGTGCTGCGGAAATCCCGGTCAGGACCGGACCGCGTCCCGCGGCAGCGGCACCAGGGCCTGGCCGACCCGCTCCACCAGCAGCGCCATCTCGTAGCCCACCTGGCCCACGTCGCAGCTGCGGGCGGCGAGCACCGCCATCGAGGAACCGTCACTGATCGACATCAGGAACAGGTAGCCGCTGTCCATCTCGATCACGGTCTGGAGCACCCCGCCGGCGCTGAACATCCGGGCGGCCCCCTCGGTCAGGCTCACCACGCCGGACGTGATGGCGGCGAGCTGGTCGGCCCGGTCGGTGGGCAGGTCGCGGGAGGAAGCGAGCAGCAGCCCGTCCGCGGACACCGCCACCACGTGGGCGATGCCCGCCACGCTGTCGGCGAAGTTGGTGAGCAGCCAACCCATGTCCTGCATGGCCGCTGGCCTGTTCATCGGTTCGTCTCCTT
>JBARAE010000090.1:0-4140 GCA_049791715.1 Micromonospora sp. | reverse complement strand
CCTCTACGCCAACGCCATGGCCGACGGCCTGCCCGCCGACGGCGTGGTGACCGGTCTGGCCACGATCGACGGCCGGCAGGTCTGCCTGATGGCCAACGACTCGACCGTCAAGGCCGGCTCCTGGGGCGCCCGTACGGTCGAGAAGATCATCCGGATCATCGAACGGGCGTACGCCGCCGGCCTGCCGATGGTCTACCTGGTCGACTCCGCAGGCGCCCGGATCACCGACCAGGTCGACCTCTTCCCCGGCCGGCGCGGCGCCGGCAAGATCTTCTGGAATCAGGTCCGCGCCTCCGGCTCCATCCCGCAGGTCTGCGCCCTCTTCGGACCCAGCGCGGCCGGCGGGGCCTACATCCCGGCGTTCTGCGACGTGGTCGCCATGGTGGACGGCAACGCCAGCATGTACCTCGGCTCGGACCGGATGGTCGAGATGGTCACCGGCGAGAAGACCACCCTCGAGGCGATGGGCGGCGCCAAGGTGCACTGCGCCGAGTCCGGCGTCGGGCACTTCCTCTGCAAGACCGAGGCCGACGCGCTCGACGTGGTCAGGCGCTACCTGTCGTACCTGCCGGCGAACTGGCAGCAGCAGCCCCCGACGGCGCCCGCCACGGAGGCGCCGGAGAAGGCCGACCTCGCCGCGCTGGTCCCGGTCAGCGAGCGGCAGGCGTTCGACATGCGGCGGTACGTCAAGGGCCTGCTCGACGAGGGCTCGTTCTTCGAGATCCAGGCGCTCTGGGCCAAGGAGCTGACCATCGGCTTCGGCCGGCTGAACGGCGAGGTCGTCGGCGTGGTCGGCAACAACTCGATGTTCAAGGGCGGGGTGCTCTTCGTCGACTCGGCCGACAAGGCGACCCGCTTCGTGCAGCTCTGCGACGCGTTCAACGTGCCGCTGCTCTTCCTGAGCGACGTGCCCGGCTTCATGGTCGGCAGCGCGGTGGAGAAGCAGGGCATCATCCGGCACGGCGCCAAGATGATCACGGCGATCTCCGAGGCGACCGTACCGAAGATCTGCGTGGTGGTACGCAAGGCGTACGGCGCGGGCCTCTACGCGATGGCCGGCCCCGGCTTCGAGCCGGACGCGACGATCGCGCTGCCCACCGCGAAGATCGCCGTGATGGGCGCCGAGGCCGCGGTCAACGCGGTCTACGCCAACAAGATCGCGGCCATCGAGGACGACACCGCGCGGGCCGCGTTCGTCGCCGCGAAGCGCGAGGAGTACGAGCGGGACATCGACATCGTCCGGCTCGCCAGCGAGCTGGTGGTCGACGCGATCGTCGAACCGCACGAGCTGCGCGCCGAACTGGTCCGCCGGTTCGCCGCCGCCCGCGGCAAGGAGCGGCACTTCTCCACGCGCCGGCACGGCGTCACCCCCGTCTGACCGACCCACCCGAGCGACCGTCCCGGCGTCACGAGCGCCCGGCGGACCTGTCCGTACAGGAGGAACCGATGGACTTCCGGCTCACCGAGGAGCAAGAGGCGCTGCGGGAGAGCGTGCGGGACTTCGCCCGCGACGTGGTCGCGCCGGTCATCGCCGAGCACTACGAGAAGCACACCTTCCCGTACGAGGTCATCCGGCAGATGGGCAAGATGGGCCTCTTCGGCCTGCCCTTCCCCGAGGAGCACGGCGGCATGGGCGGCGACTACTTCGCCCTCTGCCTCGCCCTGGAGGAGCTCGCCCGGGTCGACTCCAGCGTGGCGATCACCCTGGAGGCGGCGGTCTCCCTCGGCGCGATGCCGATCTACCGGTTCGGCAGCGACGAGCAGAAGGCGCAGTGGCTGCCGAAGCTGCTCAGCGGCGAGGCGCTCGCGGGCTTCGGGCTGACCGAGCCGGGCACCGGCTCGGATGCCGGCGGCACCCAGACCCGCGCGGTCCTGGACGAGTCCACCGACGAGTGGGTGATCAACGGCTCGAAGGCGTTCATCACCAACTCGGGCACCGACATCACCGCGCTGGTCACCGTCACCGCGGTCACCGGTACGAAGCCGGACGGCTCGAAGGAGCTGTCCACCATCATCGTCCCGTCCGGTACGCCTGGCTTCAACGTCGCGCCCGGCTACTCCAAGGTTGGCTGGACCGCCTCGGACACCCACGAGCTCACCTTCGACGACTGCCGGGTGCCGGCGGCGAACCTGCTGGGCCAGCGCGGCCGGGGCTTCGCCCAGTTCCTGCGCATCCTCGACGAGGGTCGCATCGCCATCGCGGCCCTGTCCGTCGGCCTCGCCCAGGGCTGCGTCGACGAGTCGGTCAAGTACGCGAAGGAGCGCCAGGCGTTCGGCCAGCCGATCGGCAACTACCAGGCGATCCAGTTCAAGATCGCTGACATGGAGATGAAGGCGCACACCGCCCGGCTGGCGTACTACGACGCCGCCGCACGGATGCTCGCCGGGGAGCCGTTCAAGCGGCAGGCCGCCATCGCCAAGTTGCACGCCAGCACCATCGCGGTGGACAACGCCCGCGAGGCCACCCAGATCCACGGCGGCTACGGCTTCATGAACGAGTATCCGGTGGCCCGCTTCTGGCGGGACTCCAAGATCCTGGAGATCGGCGAGGGCACCTCCGAGGTGCAGCGCCTGGTCATCGCGCGCGACCTCGGCATGTGAGGAACGGTCGACCCGTCCGGGCGCGTGAAGCCCCGGACGGGTCGCCTTCTGTCGGGTATCCGCAGCACAGCGTCGGCTGGACGACGTTTCGGTGCCCGCCGTCGCATCCGATCCGTACTCTTCGGGCCCATGAGTCCGGATCATGATCGTTCGCCGAGCCCGGGCGGTCGTACCGGACTGTCGGAGCTGCTGCGGGGGCACCGGCTCGCCGCCGGCCTCACCCAGGCGGAGTTGGCGTCCCGGGCGGGCGTCGGCGTGCGGACCGTCCGGGATCTGGAACGCAGCCGTTCGTCGCGGCCCCAGCGCACCACGATCGACCTGCTCGCCGACGCCCTCGGTCTGACCGGCCCCGCCAGAACGGCCTTCGTCGCGGCGGCCCGGCCGTCGTCCGCCGCCGCACCGCCGCCACCGGCCGTGCCGCACCTCGCGGTCACCGGCACCGTCGGCGCGGGTGCACCGGTCACGCTTCCTCAGCCGATCGCGCTGGTCGGCCGCGACCGGGACGTCGCGGAGATCGCCGCCCTGCTGGCCGCCGATCATCCGGTGGTGAGCCTGGTCGGGCTGGCCGGCGTCGGTAAGACCGCGCTGGCCCTTTCCGTGGGTCACACCGTCGCCGCCGACCATCCGGGCGGCGTGGCCGGGGTCCTGGTCGGCGAGGGTTCGGACGTGTCGGACGTGCTCGCCGCCGCACTCGCGGTCTTCGGCGTGAGCCGACTGCACGACCTGGCCGGCCGGCTCGCCGGACGACCGGCGCTGCTCATGGTCGACGCGGTGGAACGGGCACCCGATCCGGTGGCGGAGGCGCTGCACCGGCTCACCACCGCGGCGCCCACCCTGCGAATCCTGGTGGCCGGCCGGCACCCGGTCGGCCTTCCCGGGGAGCGGGTCTGGCCGGTGGCCCCGCTCGACGTACCTCCGGCCGGGACGGTTCCGTCCGATCCGGCCGAGCTGAGCCGGTGGCCGGCGGCGGCGCTCTTCGTCGCCCGGCTCGCCCAGGTGCGCCGCGAGCCGCCCACCCCGCAGGAGGTGGCGGCGGTCGCCACGCTGGTCCGTCGGCTCGGCGGGCTGCCGCTCGCCATCGAGCTGATGGCGGCCCGTGGACGCATCCTCGACGTCACCGAGTTGCTCGACCGGTACGGCGACCGGGTCCTCGACCTGCCCGCCGCGGCGGACGCCCGGCCCGGGTGGGACCCGGCGGACGGCGCGGTGACCCTGCGGGAGGCGGTGGCCACCAGCTACCGCCTGCTGGATCCCGCCGAGCAGGCCGCCCTGCGACGGCTCGCCGCCTTCGGCAACCGGTGGTCGGTGGAGCTGGCGGAGGAGCTGCTGGCCGACGACGGGGAGGCCGTCGATCCGGTACCGCTGTTGGACCGGCTGCGCGAACTCGGTCTGCTCAGCGTCCGCGGCACCGGTCCGCTCCGGTTCCGCCTCGTCGACGCGGTACGCGACTTCGCCGTCGAGCAGGCGGCCGGTGCGGGTGAGCTGAGCGCTGTCCGGCGCCGCCACGCGCGGGTGATCGCCGGGCTCGTGGTCCGGACC
>JBARAE010000089.1:0-3065 GCA_049791715.1 Micromonospora sp. | reverse complement strand
GCGGCAGGGTCACCACCGGGCGGGGCCGGCGGGCCAGCCGGACGGCCCGCGCGGCGACCCGCTCCGGCGTCAGCATCGACCCGGTGAAGGAGGCCAGGGCACCGGGGTCGTCCAGCCGGTCGTGCAGCATCGGCGTCCAGATCCCGTCGGGGCAGAGGCACGACACGTGTACGCCCCGGACCCCGGCCATCCGCAGGTCGGCGAGGGTGCCGAGGCTGAACGCGAGCAGGGCGTGCTTGCTGGCCGAGTAGACGGTCTCGCCGGGGGCGGCCACCAGCCCGGCCAGGGAGACCACGTTGAGCACGTGCCCGTGACCCTGGGCCCGCATGACCGTCAGCGCGGCGTGGGTGCCCGTCATCGCGCCGAGGGCGTTCACCTCGACCACCCGCTGCCGGGTCGTCGCGTCGTGCTCCCAGGAGGGGCCGGTGACCAGGATGCCGGCGTTGTTCACCCAGAGCCCGAGCCCGCCGGTCGCACCCCGCGCCGCCTCGGCCGCCACCGCGGCACAGGCGTCCTCGTCCCGGACGTCGAGTGGACGGGACCAGCCGCCGAGCGACGCCGCCACGGCGGCCACCGCCTCGGCGTCCACGTCGGTCAGGAGCACCGGCCAACCGTCGGCGTGCAGCGCGGCGGCGATGGCCCGACCGAGCCCGCCGGCCGCCCCGGTCACCACGGCCGCTCCGGGCGCTGGCGTCGTCATCGGCGCACCGTATCGCCGCGCGCGGCGCCGCACCAGAGCCGCCGCGAACCGCCGTCATCGCCGGTACGACGGTGAAGCCTGCACGGGCGGTACACGAGCCCCTTCAGGAGGCCGGCGGCTCGACGGGCTGGGGGCGGTTCTCCCACTTCGTCGACAGGGCGATCCCGGTGCGGGTCGAGGCCACCCCCGGGGTGCGGTTCAGCCGCACGATCAGCTGCTCCAGCTCGGCGATCGTGCCGACCCGCGCCTTCAGCAGGAACGACTCCACCCCGGCCATGAAGTAGCAGGACTCGATCTCCGGCATCTCCCGGAACACTTCCAGCACGTCGTCGGTGTCGCCGCCGGAGTCCTCGACGATGCCGATCAGCGCGGTCACGTTCAGCCCGATCGCCTCCGGCTCCACCTCGGCCCGGTACGCCCGGATGACGCCGCCGGACTCCAGCTTGCCGACCCGTTCGTGCACCGCCGGCGCCGAGAGGCCGACCTGGCGGGCCAGCTCGGCGTACGACAGGCGGGCGTTGCCGCGTAGCAGCTCAACGAGGCTCAGGTCGATCGCGTCCACGACGTCCGACCCTAGCCGCCCGCCCGTAACGTCCGGCAGCCGGCGTCCGTTGAACATGACGGCACGTAACTGTTCATGGACCCTGCGCGAAGGAGACCCGACGCGGGTAATATTTCCTAACTTCCCACTCAGTGCGTTTTTCGCGTTTGGCGGACACGCCAGGTCGCTGGTGCTGTAATTGCCATACGTCCCTCATGACGGCTCTGGGCTCGCACCGGCCGGGGGCAGTGTGTTCAGCCGGGGGCTTCGTCGAACGCGAGGAGGGGGCTGTGGACACTGGAGATCGCCTGCTGACACCGGGTGAGGTCGCCGCGCTGTTTCGGGTTGATCCGAAGACCGTGACCAGATGGGCAGCGGCCGGCCGGATAGGCAGCATCCGGACTCCAGGCGGGCATCGCCGGTTTCGGGAATCCGAGGTGCGAGCTCTCCTCGAGGGGGAGGGCATGCTGGAGGAGGGCGAGGACATGGGCAAGCCACGCAACGTGGGCCCGACCGCCTCGACCGGCCCCGGCCCGGCCAACGCCGGCATGTACTGAATGGTGCGGATGGGCACGCGGACCGGCCGGCAGGTCCGGTCCGCGTGCGGTTGACCGGGTCGCGCCCGGTCAGGAGCGGTCCGCGGCCAACTCGCCGGACCAGCGGCGGAACAACGTGTGCGGTACGCCCAGCGCGTCCAGCACCTTGCCGGCGACGAAGTCGACCAACTGCTGGGCCGAGGCCGATGCTCCGGCGCCGTAGAAGCCGGGGCTGGCGGGCAGCACCACCGCGCCGGCGTCGTGCAGCGTGATGAGGTGCTCCAGGTGGCTCCGCGTCACCGGGGTCTCCCGGGGCACCACCACCAGCGGCCGCCGCTCCTTCAGGTTGACCTCGGCGGCCCGCTGAAGCAGGTCCTTGGAGAGCCCGATGGCGATGCCCGCGCAGGCCGCGGTGCTCGCCGGCACCACCGCCATGCCGCGTACCCGGTAGGAGCCGCTGCTCGGTCCGGCCGCGAGGTCGCCGGCGGGCCAGTGCCGTACGTCCGCGTCGGCCAGGTCCCGGCCCAGCCAGGCGGCCAGGTCGTCGGCCCAGTGGCCGTCCCGGAACGGTCGGCCGGTCTCGTCGAGGATGGTCAGCCGGGCGGCCCGGGAGACGATCAGGTCCACCGTCTGGCCGGCGTCGAGCAGGCCCCGGACGACCGCAGCCGCGTACGGCGTACCGGAGGCCCCGGACACACCGACCACCCATGGTTCACGCATACCGTCAAGCGTGCCTGGTGACCGGCGCGCACGGACGGGCACCCCCTCGGTACCGGTCCGGAGGGTCCGCGTTGTCCCGTCACGGCCCCGTTGTCCCGACGGGCCACGGCCGCCTCCGGCGACCTGACATGCTTCCGGAGGCGATCGACGTCAATGGAAGGGACCGGTGAATGACGGAGGCGATTCTCTGGTCCCTGCGTGCCGGCTGCGTGATCCCGCCGCGGCTGTCCCCGTACGCGGACGACGTGCAGGAGTGGCTGCTCGACCAGCTGATCCGCCTCGGTCTGCCGGTGGACGCGGTGGCGCGGGAACGGTTGGCGCGGGCCGGTTTCGCCCGGTACGCCGGCCGGCTCTACCCGGACGCGAGCGCGTCGGACCTGCGCGTGCTGACCGCCCTGTTCACGTGGTTCTTCCTGGTCGACGACGCCTGCGACGGGCCGGGCCGGCTGACGCCGGCGCAGATCCGCGCGCTGCGCGACGGGGCGCTCGCCCTGCTGAGGGACGGCCCGCGGCGGCGCCACCCCGGCTTCTCGGGGCCGCTGCGCCGGCTGCTCGTACAGGCATGGCG
>JBARAE010000088.1:0-2678 GCA_049791715.1 Micromonospora sp. | reverse complement strand
GACCCGGGCCGCCCCGCCGGCGACGAGGGCGGGGACACCGGACGTGGCCGGGAGGCCACCGGTACGGCGACCGGCCGGCCCGCCGGACGCCCGGTCAGCGTGCCCGCCCAGCCCGGTCCGGCATCGACGGAGATCCCCACCCTCTGAACCGGACCCGGCGCGACGTGCACTGACGGCGGGTGCGAGGCGGGCAGAACGCGGGAGAGGTGTTACCGTGGAATCCCGTGGATCGCGTGATCACTCTGCTGATCGGCACGGCGGTTCGCACGACCGCTACGGACGACACGGGAGCAGGCCTTGGCCCCTTCAGCACGGACGACCAGGCACATTTTCGTCACCGGGGGCGTCGCCTCCTCGCTGGGTAAGGGCCTCACCGCCTCCAGCCTCGGCAGTCTGCTCACCGCGCGCGGTCTGCGCGTGGTGATGCAGAAGCTCGACCCGTACCTCAACGTCGACCCCGGAACGATGAACCCGTTCCAGCACGGCGAGGTCTTCGTCACCGAGGACGGCGCCGAGACCGACCTCGACGTCGGGCACTACGAGCGCTTCCTCGACCGGGCGCTGTCCGGCAAGGCGAACGTCACCACCGGCCAGATCTACTCGGCCGTCATCGCCAAGGAGCGGCGCGGCGAGTACCTGGGCGACACCGTCCAGGTCATCCCGCACATCACCAACGAGATCAAGGCCCGGATCCTCGGCATGGCCGAGCCGGACGCCGACGGCCAGGTGCCGGACGTGGTGATCACCGAGGTCGGGGGCACGGTCGGCGACATCGAGTCGCTGCCGTTCCTCGAGGCGATCCGCCAGGTCCGCCACGACCTGGGCCGGGACAACTGCTTCTACCTGCACGTGTCGCTGGTGCCCTACCTGGCGCCGTCGGGCGAGCTGAAGACCAAGCCGACCCAGCACTCGGTGGCGCAGCTGCGCAGCATCGGTATCCAGCCGGACGCCCTGGTGCTCCGCTGCGACCGGGAGATCCCGGACAAGGTCAAGGAGAAGCTGTCGCTCTACTGCGACGTGGACCGGGAGGCGGTCACCGCCGCCCCGGACGCGCCGAGCATCTACGACATCCCGAAGGTGCTGCACCGCGAGGGCCTCGACGCGTACGTGGTGCGCCGGCTCGGCGTCTCCTTCCGTGACGTCGACTGGACCCGCTGGGACGACCTGCTCGACCGGGTGCACCAGCCGCACCACACGATCACCGTCGCGCTGGTCGGCAAGTACGTCGACCTGCCCGACGCGTACCTGTCGGTGAGCGAGGCGATCCGGGCGGCCGGGTTCGGCCACCGGGCCCGGGTGCAGCTGCGCTGGGTGCCCAGCGACGACTGCGTCACCCCGGCCGGCGCGGCGGCCGCCCTGGCCGGCGTGGACGGCATCGTCATCCCGGGCGGCTTCGGCGTACGGGGCATCGAGGGCAAGATCGGCACCGCCCGGTACGCCCGGGAGAACGGCATCCCGCTGCTCGGCCTCTGCCTCGGCCTGCAGTGCATGACCATCGAGGTGGCCCGTCACCTGGCCGGCCTCGACGGGGCGAACTCGCTGGAGTTCGACGAGGAGGCGAAGCACCCGGTCATCGCCACCATGGCCGACCAGGAGGACATCGTCGCCGGGCGGGGTGACCTGGGCGGCACCATGCGGCTCGGGGCGTACCCGGCGAAGCTGGCCGAGGGCTCGCTGGTCGCGGAGGCGTACGGCAGCACCGAGGTCAGCGAGCGGCACCGGCACCGGTACGAGGTGAACAACGCGTACCGGGACCAGCTCACCAAGGCCGGGCTGCAGATCTCCGGCACCTCCCCGGACGGCCGGCTGGTCGAGTTCATCGAGCTGGACCGGAACCTGCACCCGTTCTTCGTGGCCACCCAGGCGCATCCGGAGCTGAAGAGCCGGCCGACCCGGCCGCACCCGCTCTTCGCCGCGTTCGTCAAGGCCGCCGTCGGGTACTCCGAGGCCGACCAGCTCCCGGTCGACCTGGACGCCTCGGCGGAGGCCCCGGCCGCGAAGAAGGCCGGCCGCAACGGCGGCGCCCCGGCGGCGAAGGCTGCGTCGGCGTCATGAGCGCCGTCGAGCACCGCTACGAGGTGACCGGCCATCAGGAGCGCTGGTCGGGTCGGATCTTCACGGTGGTCACCGACGAGGTCACCATGCCGGGCGGCGGTACCGCGTCGCGGGACTACGTCAAGCACGTCGGCGCGGTGGCCGTGGTGGCGCTGGACGAGGCCGGGCAGGTGGTGCTGATCCGCCAGTACCGGCACCCGGTGGGCCGGCACCTGTGGGAGCTGCCGGCCGGGCTGATGGACGTCAGCGGTGAGGACCTCGCCGCGGCGGCGGCGCGGGAGCTGGCCGAGGAGGCCGACCTCACCGCCGGCACCATCGACGTCCTGGTGGACCTGCACAGCTCGCCGGGCTTCTCCGACGAGGTGGTCCGGGTGTTCCTGGCCCGCGACCTGGCGGACGTGCCGGCCGAGCAGCGGCACGACCGCCGCGAGGAGGAGGCCGACCTGCAGGTCGTCCGGGTGGACCTGGACGAGGCGGTCGGGATGGTGCTGGCCGGTGAGATCACCAACGCCTCCTGCGTGGCGGGGCTGCTCGCCGCCGCCCGGGCCCGTGACGCCGGTTGGTCGGTGCTGCGCCGGGCGGACACGCCGCTGCCACGCTGAACGGACGGACACGGGGAGGGG
>JBARAE010000087.1:0-29329 GCA_049791715.1 Micromonospora sp. | reverse complement strand
CGCAGCCCCGACGAGTACGAGGCGGCCTGGTACGCCGCTAACATCGAACAGCCGGACCCACCCGGCACCAGCCTGGAGCCAGCAGGCGCCAGGTAACGAGCACTCCGTGGAAGCGGGGGTAGCTCAGGGCAAGGACTGATCCGAGCACGAGTCGCCGCTCATGCCGCCAAGAGCCAACTTAAAGGCCACCGGCAGCGCGCCGCGTTCAGCCAACCCCTCGAAAGCTCCTGGGCAGGCTTGCCGAGCTGCTCCCCCACTTAACTGCTCGAGATCGAATGCGACCTGATCGCCAGTCACGCCCTCACAACAGGACTGGCCCCAACGGGAGCTGCGCCTGTTCGGCACCATCCCGCTCACCTGGTCGGTGTTACCAGGGCCAGTGAACAGCAAGGTCTTCGGGTCGGTCACCGGGTGATTCGGCGAGCATTTCGAGGAGGCAGCTCCGTCACCGTGGGCGCAGTCGTGGCTCGTCGACCGCCCACTCGTCTTCGCCCTCCTGCGGTGCAAGCTCCCCACGACGGATGAGATAGCGGCAAGCAAAGTCGCTCAGCAACCAACCGCCCAACCAAGCGACCGCAGCGACGAAGATGAGGTCAAGAAAGGCGATCGACGTAAGGCGACCAGCCCCCCAAGCGAGCGCGGCGATTACGCCAGCTGGCCAAGTGATCCATCGGCTTGGAACACCTTCGTCCGGCCCCATCAAAGACCTCCCGAATCCTGGCGGCCTAAACAGCGGCCGCTGAACGTGGACCAAAACGATTAATCGGAATGGGTTTATACCGGAGGCCTGTCTCGTGGCATGTGGTTCATCGGCTCGTGGACTGAGAGTTTTCCAGGAGGCTACCCCTCGCGTCTGACTTGGTAAACCGTGATCGGACCTCGGCCTTTCGTTAAGGGCTGTTCAAGTCCTCGGTCGAAAATCAGGAAGGGGATCACCCCGACGGGCGGACATCCGGGCCCGGGTGGCCACCTCCATGAGGAAGAGCATGTAGCTGCGGGTCAGGCCGATGGTCGACGTGCAGGAAGTCGCAGGCAAGGGTCCCTTGGGCCTGCGCGGTGCGGAACTGGGTTCAGGTGGGTCCTGTCCTCTGAGCGCAGGATTGACGCCCACGACGGACAAACGCGCACGTCAAGCCGTTTGCCCCGGGCTTCTGAACGGTACAGGGCAGGAGCACCTCCCGGTGACAGTGGTCAGCCGGCGTGGTGGCTGAGGTGGGTCTCCACCGACTCGACTGAGGGCGTCGTGTGGTGCTGGCTTGTGGTGCCTCCGAAGTACATCTGCGCGATGTCGGGGTCGGCCAGGATCGCCGCGGCCGGTCGCTGTGTGACGACCCGACCGCTCTCCATCACGATGCCGTCGGTTGCCATCCGCATGCCAAAGCGGACATTCTGCTCCACGATAAGGATCGTCTTGCCGCTATCCCGCAGCAGCATGACCGACTCGAACAACGTGTGCAGCGCCTTCGGGTCGAGGCCGAGTGACGGCTCGTCGAGCAGCAGCAGTACCGGATCGAGCATCAAGGAACGGGCGAACTCCACCATGCGCCGCTGGCCGCCCGACAGGTTGCCCGCCTTGTCGTTGCATCGGTCCGCCACGATCGGGAAGAGCTCCGACACCTGGTCGTACCGCTTGCGGACCAGGGAGCGGTCCCGCCGGATGATGTACGCGCCGAGAAGGACGTTCTCCTTCACGGTGAGGTTGGGGAAGAGGGCATTCGACTGCGGCACCTGGGAGATCCCCCGCTGGAGGATCTCCGACGGAGAGCAGTGATGGATCAGCTCTCCCTCGAGGGTGATCTCCCCCAGGCGGGGTGTCAGCAGTCCGCTGACGGTCCGAAGCACGGTGGACTTCCCGGCACCGTTCGGCCCGACGATGCAGGCGATGGCACCCTTCTGCACCTCGATGTCGACACGTTGCAGCACGTCGCCGCCGCCGTAGCCGGCGACCACGCCTTTCAGCTGAAGCATCAGTTCGCCACCTCCTGTGCCACCTTGAAGTCATCGCCCAGGTAGGCGTCGATCACGGCTGGGTCGGTCTGGATCTGGGCGGGCGTTCCACTGGCCATGGTCGCGCCACGGCTCAGCACATGGATCGGGTCGCACAGGTCGAGGACGAACGGCATGTTGTGCTCCACGATCAGGAAGGTCTTCCCGTAAGAGTTCAGCTCGCGGATCATCTCGCCCATCCGCTCGATCAGCACCGGGTTGATGCCCCCGGCCGGCTCGTCGAGCAGGATGAGCTTCGGGTCGAGCATGAGCACCTGAGCGAGCTCGACGAGCTTCTGCTGCCCGTAGGAGAGGGCGTGCGCCTTCTGGTCACGGAACGCGCGCATCCCGACGAACTCCAGCAGCTCCTCGGCCGCCTTGGCCTCCTTGCCGCTCACCGCGATGCGGCCCAACTGGGAGAACGAGAAGGATCGCTGCGCGGCCACCACATTTTCGAGCACCGTCATCTCGCCGAACAGCCGGGTGAGCTGGAACGTGCGTCCCAGCCCTCGGTGCGCACGCTCCCAGGACGGCAGCTTCTCGATGTGCTCACCGGCGAAGATGATCTCGCCGGCGTCAGCCGTGATCGTGTTGTCGATCAGGTTGAAGACGGTGGTCTTGCCGGACCCGTTGGGCCCGATCAGGCCCGTGATCGTGCCCTCCGGCACGACGAACGAGCAGCCGTCCACGGCTTTGAGACCGCCGAAGTGCTTCCGGAGCCCCCGTAGCTCGAGGAGGGGCCGAGGCTCCGCCTCGGTCCGGTCCACGACCTGCACCCGGTCGGTGAGGGAGGCGAAACTTCCGCCGGTGCCGATCCGTGCTCCCACCAGTCCCGCCTTGCCTGCGGTACGACAACGCTGGAGCAGCGATTCGATGGCCGGCAGGATGCCCTTGGGCAGGAAGATCACGACGAGCACGAGCAGACCGCCGAAGAGGTACAGCCTCGCGTTGCCCCCACCGAAGTCGTTGTTGGCGATCTCGTTCAGGGGCTCGATCAGGAACGCGCCGAGCACCGGCCCCCACAGCGTCGCCTTCCCGCCGACCAGCAGGGACAGGACGAGCTGCACGCTGATCAGGATGCTGAACATGCCGCGCGGGTCGATGAAGGTCAGGTAGTAGCCGTAGACGGCACCGGCCATGCCGACGAAGACGGTGCTCGCCACGAAGGCGATCATCTTCTCGACCGGCAGGTTGATCCCGATCGTCGCCGCCTTGGTCTCGTCCTCCCGGATCGCGATGAGCCCCATGCCGAGCTTGGTCCGGCGGATCCACCACGTCATCAGCAGTTGCAGCGCCAGGATGGCGATGAGGGCGTAGTAGAACGGCCAGTTGATGATGTCCCGGCCCCAGGACGGGAGCGGCAGGGTCAGACCGGCCGTCCCGTTGGTCAGACTCACCCAGTTGATCGCGATGACCTGGACCAGGAACAGGAACGCGACAGTGATGATGACAAACGACGGTCCGCGCGAGCGCAGGGAGACCAGACCGAGCACGACGGCGACGGCGGCGGCGACGAGGCCCGCCGCCGGCACCCACAGCCAGGGGGAGACCGACTCGAACCGGGCTGCGAGCACGCCGATGGTGTAGCCGCCCAGGCCGATGAAGGCCCCTTGCCCGAGAGACACGTAGCCGGCGAAGCCCGTGATGATGTTCAGTCCGCTCGCACCGATCGCGAACACCAGGGACAGGATCACCATGTTCTGGTGGAAGGCGTCATCGGTGAGCAGCGGGAACGCCAGCAGCAGGACGGTGGCGACTGCCACCAGCAGGCGCCCGATCCACAGGGGCTGGGTCAGCAGGCTGAGAGACTTGTTCACGCCGGCACCGCATCCTCACGCATCCGGGTGCCGAGCAGTCCTTGCGGACGGATCAGCAGGACGGCGAAGACGATCGCGTAGGGCACGGCCGTCGCCCACGAGGGCGAGACGTAGGCCGCGGTCAGCGTCTCCGCCACACCGAACATCACCGCTGCCAAGATCGCTCCGTTCACACTTCCCATGCCTCCGAGCACGACGATCGCCAGCAGCCGCGCGATCCACTGGTAGTGAGCGCCGGCGACGAACGGGTAGAGCACTCCGACGATCGCTCCACCCGCTCCCGCCGCGGCGATCCCGAGGGCGAAGACGAGGGCCGCCACCGCGGCCACCTTGATCCCGACCAGCTCGGCGCCGGCCGGGTTGATGGCCGCGGCGCGGATCGCCCGTCCGAGCCAGGTCTTCGTCAGCACAAGACCCAACGTCACCAGAACCAGCACCGCCACGAGTCCGCCGTACACCTGAGCCTTGGGCAGGAACAGCCCTGCCACCGTGAACGACTCGTCCGCGTAGCCGGGCCGAATCGCGGTGGAGTTGTTCCCCCAGATGGTGCCCAGCGCCGCTTCGATGATCAGGGCCAGGCCGAAGGTGAGGAGCACCGTCGACGCCATCGGGGCCGTCCGGATGGGCGCCACCACGAGCTTGTAGGTGACCCACCCGATGGCACCGACAACCGGCGTGGTGATGAGGCTGGCAAGCAGCGGGTCGATACCGAGCCCGTTCCACAACGTGTAGGTCAGGAAGGCTGCGAGGATCAGGAACGCGCCGTGGGCGATGTTGATCACTCGCATGACCCCGAAGATCAGGGTCAGGCCTCCTGCCACGAGGGCGTAGACCCCGCCCAGGAGCAGGCCCAGGATCAGGTTCTGGATGAACTGGATCATCAGCCAGCGCCTCCCGGCTTCCAGCCCATGATGATGTTGTCGGTGGTCGCGCTCTCCTTGGGAAGGACGAACTCGACCTTGCCCTTCTGCCACTGGCCGATCAGGAACTGACCGATCGGGCTGCCGTCGGCGTTCCACTTGAGCGTACCGAGGATCGTCTCGACGCTGTTCTTACGAAGCCAGTCCGCCATGGCGGCCTGGTCCTTGACGTTGCCGACCGCCTCGACGGCTGCCTTGAGTACCTGACCCGCGGCGAAGGCGTCGGCAGCGTCCTCCGGCGGGAGACCGCCGTACATCTCCTTGTACTTCGCCACGAACTCCTTGTTTCCGGGGGTGTTCGCCTGGGGAGCGTGGCTCACGGCGTACATGACGCCCTCGGTGTTCTGGATACCCACAGCGTTGGCGTACTGGTCACCGTTCGAGGGGGTGCTCGTCTGGTACAGCCAGTGGGGCTTGTAGTTGGCCTTGAGCATCGCGCGGGTCATGCCGACCCCGTCCTCGAAGACCGCGCCGTGCACCACCAGGTCCGGCGCCTTCGCCTTCATCGCGTTCACGATGGTGTCGAAGTTCTTCGTGTCGATCGCGTACGTCTGCTCGTACACGGTCTGGACCCCGGCCTTTTCGAGGATCGCCTTGATGCCCTCGACCGTAGGCACGGCGAACGGGTCGTCGATGGTCGGGTAGGCCGCCGTCTTCGGGCGCTGGTCCGCGGGCAGGCCGGCGATCCAGTTGGCGAACACCTCGCCCTGCTTGTCGGCGGTCGCCTGCTGGCTGAAGAAGACGTACTTGAAACCGCGGCTGAAGATCTTCGGAGAGGCACCGGCCGGCTCGACGTAGAGCATCTGGTTGCGCTCGGCGACGGCCGACGCGGGGAGGTTCAGCAGCGAGGAGAACGTCCCCAGCAGGAGGTCGACCTTGTCCTGGCTGATCAGCGCGTTGTAGTCCGCGACGATGGTGTTCTGGTTGGACGCGTCGTCCTTGATGACCAACTCCACCTTACGGCCGTGCAGACCGCCGCTCTCGTTGATCATCTTCTGCCAGACCTCGTAGCCCTCCTTGGCGGCCTTGCCCGGCTGGGAGAACTCACCGGTCAGCGGGAGCGACGCACCGATCTTGATCGGTTCGTCGGTGTTGTCGCTGTCCTTACTTGTACCGCCACCACAGGCGGCTAGTCCGAGCGCAAGGAGAGTGCTGAGCGCTACCGCCTGCACACGACGGCCGGTCGCGGGAGTCACCATTCTTCCTCCTAGGTAGCCGCAATCGATTGCGGTCTCGATGCAGTCTTGTGAAGCCGACCACACGCTGTCAAGCATCTCTACGGACCATCTTCGTTGCAATCGCTTGCACAGTTCGGCATCGTGACAACACAACTTCAAGGCGCTGAGGTAGGAGGTCGGCATGGTGGTGGGCCACAGCGGAGCGGGGGGCTTGGCGTCGGAGGTCGCCGACGTCGTCGTCATCGGCGCAGGGCATAACGGGCTTGTGTGCGCGGCCTACCTCGCGCGCGCCGGCCTCGACGTCGCCGTCCTCGAAGCAGCCGACCAGCTCGGCGGGAACACGCGCACCGAGGAGCTGACCCTGCCCGGGTTCGCGCACGACTCCTGCTCGAGTGCGCACGTGCTGATCCAGTCCAATCCGATGATCCGGGACGACGAGATCGGGTTGCTCGCGACGTACGGGCTGAAGTACCTCCACACCGACCCGGCGGTGGTGCTGCCCCAGCCCGACGGCACGAGTCTGGTGATGCACCGCGACCTGGACGGGACCGCGGCGGAGATCGCGCGGTTCTCGTGGCAGGACGCCCGCGAGTTCACCGCGATGGTGACCGAGTGGGGCGCCGGCCTTGCCGCGGTGCACGGCCGCTGGAGCTCCGGGCTGGCGCTGGGAGCCGGCGCGGCGGCATCCCGCTATTGGGACCTTCGGCGGCAGAGCGCGTGGGACGTGGTACACCGGCGGTTCGCGCATCCCGCGGTCCGCTCGTTCGTGCTCTGGCTCTCGATGGCGACGATCCAGGACCCGCGGCGGCCCGGCACAGGCGTACTCCCCTCGTCCCTGACGGCGGGCCGGCTGAGCTTCGGTTGGGCGACACCAGTCGGCGGCTCCCAGGCCCTTCCCGACGCCTTGACGGCGCTCATTCGAGACCACGGGGGGAGGGTGGTGACCTCGGCCGGGGTCGCCCGCATCGAGGTGACGCGGGGGCGGGCCCGAGCGGTACGAACCACCGACGGTCGGCGTGTCGAGGCGCGCCGGGCCATCGTCTCCAGCGCCCACCTGGCCAACCTCGCGGACATGCTCGAGGGCGCCGGAACGCCGGGGGACCTCGCGGACGCGCGTGACCGGTGGCGGCCCGGACTCAGCGTGTTCGCGGTGCACGCAGCGCTGCGGCGGGACCTGGAGTACGCCTCGGCGGGCGGGCCGCTTCGCTCGGCGGCGGCAGGGCTGGGCAGCACCGACGGAATGGTGGCCCAGATCGATGCGCACCACCGCGGTGAAGCCGACGCCCGCGACCCTTGGCTTCTCGTCGTCGGGCAGAGCGCCGTCGACCCTAGCCGGGCGCCCGAGGGCCAGGCGACCTTCAAGATCCTCACCATCGCGCCGTACGCGCTCGCCGACGGACGGGGCTGGGCCGACGCCAAGGAGGAGTACGCCGACGCGCTTGTGGAGCGGGTGCGCCGTCGAGTCGACGGGCTCGCGCCGGACGACATCCTGGCGCTGCGCGCGGAGTCGCCCGTCGACGTGGCGCGGCACAATCGCCACAACGTCGGCGGGTCCTGTCACGGCGGGGAGTTCGTCACCCCCGACGGAGGCGTCATCGCGGGCTGGCCGACGTACACCACGTCGGTGCCCGGCCTCTTCCTCACCGGCGCCACGACTCATCCCGGCGGCTCGGTCTCCGGACGGCCCGGCCGCAATGCGGCTCGGGCCGTCCTGTCCGCGCTCGGCATCGACCCGGCCACGGTGATGGGGCCGACGTAGCCGGCTCAGGCCAGCATCCGCAGGGGCCTTTCGAGCAGTCCCACCAACGCCTCCATCCACCTCGCCGCCACGACGCCGTCCACCGGCCGGTGGTCGACGGACAGCGTCACGCGCATGACTGGTCGCACCCGCAGCTTCCCCTGGCGTGCGACCGGCTCCTCGCGGACCGCGCCGACCGCGAGAATCGCCGCCTGCGGCGGGTTGATGATCGCCGCGAACTCCTCCGTACCGAACATCCCGAGGTTCGTCACGCTGATCGTTCCGCCCTCCAGCTCCTCCTGGCGGAGCCGGCCGTTGCGGGCGCGCTCGGCGAGCTCGCGGGTCGCGCGGGACACCTCCGTCACCGTCATGGAGTCCACGCCTCGCACGACCGGGGTCAGCAGCCCGCGCCCGGTGGCGACCGCGACCGAGACGTCCACGGCGGCATACTGACGGACCGCGTCCGGCGACCAGGTCACGTTCATCTCCGGCACGAGGGCGTGGGCCCGGCCGACCGCCGTAACCACGAGATCGCTGAGCGACAGCTTCACGTCGGCACCGTCGTTGAGCTCGGCGCGGAGCTTCACCAGCCGGCGCACGTCGATGGTCGCGCGGACGTAGAAGTGCGGAATGCTTTGCTTGCTTTCGGTGAGCCGAGTCGCGATGGCGCGCCGCATCCTCGAGTGCGGGATCTCCCTGAAGCTGCCAGCAGCCACCGCCGCAGGCCGTGTCGACGGCTGCTCCGCCGGCGCTCGCAGCGGTTCGTCGGACCGGGCATTCATCCGTTCGGCAAGGGCCGCTTCCACGTCCCGTCGGAGGATGCGGCCCCCGGGGCCGTTCCCGCGGATCATCTCGGTGGCCAGGCCCGCCTCCCTGGCGAGGCGCCGGGCGAGCGGGCTGGCGAAGATCCGGGCCCGGTGCTCGCCGTTGGTCGTCGTCAGCTGGTCGGCCGGCGCGGGTTCGGGCAGGGCGCCGGCACCGGTGTTCGCCGTGCCGCCCTCGGGGTCGACGCGAGCCGCCGCCTCAGCGACCGGCCCGGCTGCGTCTGCGGAGCCGATCCCGAGCTCCGTCAGAAGCACCTCGAGGTCGCTGACCTGCTCGCCCGGGTCGCCCAGCACGGCGATGGGAGCCCCGACGTCGACCTTCGACCCGGGCGGGACCAGCCGCCTGAGGACCATCCCGTCGGCATCGGCCTCGATGTCGACCACCGCCTTGTCGGTCTCCACGGTGAGGATCGTGTCCTGTGCCGAGAACGCGTGGTTCTCCTCCACCGTCCAGTCCTGCAGGATCGCCTCGGTGGCGTTCGCCGCGACCTCGGGCATGCGCAGCAGTCTGGCCATGTTCAGTACCTCGCCATCTCGGTCAGCTTCGCCACGACCTCATCGGTCCGGGCGATCGCGGCCCGTTCCAGCACCTTGCTGATGCTCGGTGAGGCCTGCCCGCCCGTGACCCGTTGCACCGGCTGGTCGAGCCAGTCGAAGAACCGCCGGTGGATCTCGTCGGCGAGCCAGCCGCCGTACGACGTACCGACCGCTCCCTGTTCGGCGATCAGCACGTTGTTGGTCTTCTTGATGCTCTCGCCCAGGGTGTCCCAGTCGAGGCTCGCCCGGTCGAGCCAGCGAAGGTCCACCACCTCGGCGTCGATGTCGACCTGCTCGACCGCTTCGAGCACGTAGCGGACCATCGCGAGGTAGGAGATGACCGTGACGTCGGAGCCACTGCGCCGGACGGCTGCCTTGCCGACCGGCAGGCAGTAGCCCAGGTCGTCGACGGGGCCGAGGCCGGTGGAGCCGTAGAGGTCGACGTGCTCGAGGACGACGACCGGGTCCTTGCACCGCAGGGCACTGTTCATCAGGCCCACGTAGTCGAAGGGCGTCGTGGGCGCCACGATCCGCCAGCCGGGCGCGGTGACGAAGATTCCGGCCGGGTCCATCGAGTGCTGGGAGCCGTAGCCGGTGCCCATGGCGACCTTGCTGCGGAGCACGAACGGCATATCGCCGGTGCCTCCGAACATGTGCCGGGCCTTGCCGATCTGGTTGAACAGCTGGTCGGCCGCCACCCACATGAAGTCGGCGTACATGAACTCCACCACCGGCTTGAAGCGGCCGTCGAGGGCGATGCCGCCGCCAAGTCCCGCGAACGCGTTCTCGCTGATCGGGGTACCGAGCACCCGGTCGGGGAACCGCTCCTTGAGCCCCCGGGTGGCGCCGTTGGTGCCGCCGTTGAGCCGGTGCACGTCCTCGCCCATCACTACGACGGACGCGTCGGTCTCCATCCGGCGGGTCATGACACCGGCCACGGCGTCGATGAACTTCTGTTCGGCGAGCGCCCCGTTGAACGAATCCACGTCGGCCAGCGGAGCCTCGTCGAACTCGCTCAGGTCGCCCCGCACGCCGACGTCGACGAACGCCGGGTCGGGCCACTCGCTGCCCTTGATCCGGCGCTGGCCCGGCTTCCCACCGGGCACGGGCTCGAGCAGGACATCGGTGGTGTCGGCCATGGCCTTCCTGGCGCGGGCCACGACGTCGTCGATCTCGGGTTGCGTCATGATGCCGCGCCGGAGCAGCTGGGCGGACAGCTGCTTGATCGGGTCGCGGTCGCGCCAGCGCTTCTCCTCCGCCTTGCTGCGGTAGCCGAAGGCGCTTCCCGGAAAGCCGCCGTTCTGGTGGAAGTACCGGTAGGTGTCGGCCTCGATGATCGTGGGCCCCTTACCGGCCCGCATGTGCGCGACCGCCTCCTGCATCGCCAGGTAGACGGCCAGCGGGTCCATCCCGTCGACCTTCCAGCTGGCGATGTTGAACCCCGGCCCACGACCGGAGAGCCGGGGCTCGCCGGTGGCCTCGAACACGCTGGTGGAGACGGCGTACTGGTTGTTCTCGATGAAGAAGCAGACCGGCAGCTTCCAGGCGGCCGCCAGGTTGAAGGTCTCCAGCGTCGAGCCGATGTTGACGGCTCCGTCACCGAAGTAGGTGACCGAGACCGCGTCCGTGCCGGCCTGCCGGTGAGCCCAGGCGAACCCGGCCGCCTGCGGCACGCCGCCGCCCACGATGGCGTTCGTGCCCATCGCGCCGGCTTCCTTCCACTGCAGGTGCATGGAGCCGCCGCGGCCGTGGCTGAAGCCGCGGTCCAGCCCGCAGATCTCGGCCAGCGTGCGCAGCAGCACCTCACGGATCTCGTCGGTCAGCTCCTTGGTTGGGTCGAGCCCCTTGGGCGCGACGTGGTGCAGCGCCTTCGCGAGGAACTGGTGGTGGCCGCGGTGGGAGCCGTTCACCGCGTCCTGGCTGGTGAGGGGCAGCGCGGAGCCGACCGCGCCGGCCTCCTGACCGATGCTCGAGTGCGCCGGCCCATGGATCAGACCTGCCCCCGCCAGCTCGAGCACCGTCTCCTCGAACGTGCGGATCAGCACCAGCTGGCTGAGCATCGTGGTGAGCAACGCGGGCTCAGCGGCGTCCCAGTCCTCCGCGGTCGCCACGAGTTCGACCCACGGCGCCGCGGGCTCCAGCTTCCTGTGGTCGGTCATCTCCGCCCCCTCCGGTGTCTGGCGACAGACTGGCACAGCTTTGGATCCAAATCCAGATCCTGCTGGATGCTGGACATAGGGCTTGCACGTGATTCAGTATCGGAGACACAGGAGATGTGGAAGGAAGGGATCCAAAGTGGGGTTGCCCGGGCTGCGTCGACTGGACCACGTCGGCTTCACCGTGCCGGACCTCGAGGAGGCGACGCACTTCCTCGTCGACGTACTCGGCTGTGAGTACCTCTACTCGCTCGGCCCCTTCCGGAGCGCTGACGACGACTGGATGACCGAGCACCTGAACGTGCACCCGCGGGCAGAGGTGGTGGAGAACCGGTTCTTCCGCTGCGGAGACCAGGCGGTGTTCGAGGTCTTCTCCTACACCTCGCCGGACCAGCGGCACGCGATTCCCCGCAACAGCGACATCGGCGGCCACCACGTCGCCTTGTACGTCGACGACCTCGACGAAGCCATCGCGCACCTGGAGCGGCACGGGGTCAGGGTGCTGGGCGGATCGACGGCGAGCAAGGGCCCCGCGGAGGGCAACCGCTGGGTCTACTTCCTGTCGCCCTGGGGGATGCAGTTCGAGCTGGTCTGCTACCCGAACGGCAAGGCGTTCGACCGGGAACGTGCCGAGCAGGAGGCGACGGCATGACCGAGGGCAAAATCCTGCCGACCCCTCCCGCTGAGCCCACCGCCACCGGGGCGGCGAGCGGCCGGGTCGCCGACTTCCTGCGCACGGCGATCCTGAACGGAGACATCGCCCCAGGAGAGCGGATTCGCCAGGAGGAGGTGGCCGAGCGCCTCGGTGCGAGCCGGCTGCCGGTCCGCGAGGCCCTCCGGATGCTGGAGGCCGAGGGGCTCACCGAGCACGAGCCGCACAAGGGCGCACGCGTGCCCAAGCTCTCCATGCACGAGGTGGACGTGATCTACCAGATGCGCGAGCGGCTGGAGCCTCTTGCGCTGAGCGAGAGCATCCCCCACCTGGGGGCCGCGGAGCTGGAGCGGCTCGAGGAGATCCAGACCCGGATCGAGGCCGACACCGACATGCGGTCGTTCCTCGCGCTGGACCGCGAGTTCCACCTGCTCAGCTACAACGGTTGCGGCATCGAGCAGCTGACCGGCATGGTGACCAGGCTGTGGAACGCCACCCAGCACTACCGCCGTGCGTTCATGGCGCTCAGCGGACCGGGCCGGATGTGGGTGGTCAACGCCGAGCACCGGCTCCTGCTGGACGCGATCGAGCGCCGCGACACCGTGGACGCGGAGCGCTACCTGGGTGGGCACATCCGACGTACCCGGATCGAGCTGCAGCGGCATCCCGAGGTGTTCGACGGAGAGCGGCGATGACCAGCACGTTCCGCTTCACCGTCAACGGCGAGCCGGTCACGGTCGAGGCCGATGCGGACACGACGTTGCTGTCGCTGCTGCGCAACCACCTGGACCTCAAGGGCAGCCGATTCGGCTGCGGCTTGGGCCTGTGCGGCGCCTGCTTCGTCCGGGTCGACGGCAACGTCGTACCGTCCTGCGACACGCCCCTGTGGTCGATGGACGGCCGATCGGTCGTCACGGTCGAGGGGCTCGGGTCGGACGGGCAGCTGCACCCCGTGCAGCAGGCGCTGCTGGACGAGCAGGCCGCACAGTGCGGCTTCTGCATCTCGGGCATCGCGGTGAGCGCCGTGGCGCTGCTGGAGGACAACCCGCACCCATCGGCTGAGCAGGTGGCGCAGGCCCTGGACCGGAACCTCTGCCGCTGCGGGGTCCAGCGCCGGATCGTCGACGCCGTGGTGAAGGCGGGTGAAGCCGGGTCATGACGCTGACCAACCAGACCACGACCGGTCTGCCCCGGGACCTCGCCGCCAACCCGCGACTGTCCCGATGGATCGGCGTCACCGCGGACGGCCGCATCGGGCTGCGGGTCGGGAAGGTCGAGCTCGGCCAGGGGATCCTGACCGCCCTCGCGCAGGTGGCCGCCGAGGAGCTCGCCGTACCGCTCACCTGCATCGACCCGCTTCCCGCGCACACCGGACTCGGCCCGGACGAGGGACTCACGGCGGGAAGCACCTCGATCTTCGACGCCGCCCCGGCTGTCCGGCTCGTTGCGGCGCACGTGCGGGCGCTCTTCGTCGCCGAGGCGGCCCGGCGCTGGGGGATCGATCCGGCGGACGTGGTCGTCGAGGACGGAACGTTTCGCTGTCTGACGGACGAGCGGCGAACGTCGTACGCCGAGCTGGCCGGCTCGGTGGACCTCGACCGCGACGCGGATGCCGGTGTCACGGTGACGCGCACCGTCGACATGCGGCTGGTCGGCACCAGCGCGGCGCGGATGGACCTGCCCGACAAGGTGGCCGGCCGGCCCCGCTACATCAGTGACCTCAGGCTGCCGGGCATGCTGTTCGGCCGCGTGGTGCGGCCACCGTCCCCGGGGGCGCGGCTCACCGCCGTGGGTGACGTGCTTTCCGGGCGCGCTGAGCTGCAGGTGGTCCGGGACGGGTCCTTCCTCGGTGTGGTGGGCCCAGACGAGTTCCAGGTCGCGCGCGCCGCGGAGCAGCTCCGCGACGCGACCGAGTGGGACGAGCGGGACACGCTGCCGGACGAGTCCGACGTGAGCGGCTTCCTGCTGCGCGGCCCGCATGAGGACATCCCGGTTCTGGCGGAGGACATCGGCGTCACCGCACCCACCCGTCGGGTGGCGGCACGGTACAGCCGGCCCTTCCTGGCGCACGCGTCCATCGGCACGAGCTGTGGCGTGGCGCGGTGGGACCGCGGCGGAAGGCTCTTCGTGTGGAGCCACAGCCAGGGCATCCACAAGCTCCGCGACGCCATCGCGCAGGCGCTCGGGCTAGACGCCGAGAAGGTCACCGTGGAGCACGCCGAGAACGCCGGCTGCTACGGCCACAACGGCGCCGACGACGCGGCCTTCGACGCCGTCCTGCTCGCGCGCGCGGTGCCGGGCGTGCCCGTCCTGGTCCAGTGGACCCGCCAGGACGAGCTCGGCTGGTCGCCCTTCGGATCGGCCATGGTGGCCGAGGTGGCGGCGGAGCTTTCCGAGGCGGGGCAGGTCGCCGGGTGGACCTACGACGTGTACGGCCAGGGGCACACCGCCCGGCCCGGCTACCGGGGAACTCCCGGCCTGCTGGCCGGCGCCTACCTGGAGCGACCGCTGCCCAGCTCGGTCGCCGACGACCCGCCCCTGACCGCCGGTGGTGGCACCACCCGCAACGCCGTTCCGATCTACAGGGTAGGCGCGCGGCGGATCACCGGACACCGTCTCGTCGAGACCCCGATCCGGTCCTCCGCGCTGCGTGCGCTCGGGGCCTTCATGAACGTGTTCAGCATCGAGTCCTTCATGGACGAGCTCGCCGCGACGTGCGAGGAGGACCCGCTCAGCTTCCGGCTCTGCCATCTCCAGGACGACCGGGCGCGGGCGGTCCTGGAGGCCGCTGCGAGGGTCGCTCGATGGCACACGCCGGTTCCGGAGGGACGTGGGCGCGGTATCGGCCTCGCCCGGTACAAGGACCGGGGCGCCTACTGCGCGGTGGTCGCGGACGTCGAGGCCGAGGAGCGTGTCGTCGTCCGCAAGCTGACCGTCGCGGTCGACGTCGGCCGGGTCATCAACCCGGACGGCGTCCGCAACCAGATCCAGGGCGGCGCCACCCAGGCCACGAGCTGGACGCTCAAGGAGCGGGTGCGCTTCGACCGGCGACGGGTGACCAGCGTCGACTGGGAGACCTATCCGATCCTGCGGTTCAGCGAGACGCCGGAGGTCGACGTACACCTGGTCGACCGGCCCGATCTGCCGTCCGTCGGCGCCGGCGAGGCGGCCCAGGGCCCCACCGCAGCAGCCATCGGCAACGCGGTCGCCAGCGCCCTCGGCGTTCGCGTCCGTGACCTACCCATCACGACCGATGCTGTGATCGCAGCCATCGGGACACAGACCGACTGAAGCCGCCCACCCAGAAAGGAAGTACCACCATGGCCGACCCGTACATCAGCTACGTGCCGCTGGAGCAGATGGACGAGCGGATGCAGGAGGAGATGCACCGCTGCGCCCGCGAGGGCACCCCCCGTCCGGAGAGCTCCGCGGTCCGCGCCCACGCGCCGAACGCGTTCTGGGCCTTCGCCGACTCGTGGAAGGCGCTGTTCCACAGCGGCGTGTGTGACCACGCGATCAAGGACCTGTGCCGGGTCTACATCTCGCGGACCGTGAAGTGCGAGTTCTGCGGCAACCAGCGCTCCGCCAAGGCTGCCGCCTCCGGCCTGGAGGAGGCGAAGTACGACGACCTCCTCAACTTCGAGTCCTCCGACAAGTACGACGAGCGGCAGAAGGCCGCCCTCGCCTACGCGCAGGCGATCGCCTGGGGGGAGCAGGACCTCGACAAGCTGTGGCAGCGTCTCCGTGAGCACTTCACCGAGCCGGAGCTCGTGGAGCTCGGCTGCTGCATCGCCTTGACGTTCGGCCAGCAGAGCTGGATCCGGCTGCTGGGCATCGACCACCACCAGTACATGGCCGGCACCGACGCGTCGATGGCGCCGGGCTTCCGCACCGCGGAGGAGCTGGCGGCGAGCAAGGCGCGCGACGACTACTGGGCGAAGCGTTAGCAGCTGCTGCCCGGACGCGCAGCGGCGGCCATCCGCGAGGATGCCCGCCGCTGTTGTGTCTGCGGTTGTTCGTGTCCGCTGTTCTTTGTTCCCGCTGGTCTTCGTGAACCGGGGTCACCACTCCACGGCGATGTACTTCGCCTCCAGGTAGTCCAGCATCCCGTGGTGGCCGCCCTCCCGGCCCACGCCGCTCTGCTTGGTGCCGCCGAACGGGGCGGCCGGGTCGCTGACCAGGCCACGGTTGAGGCCGACCATGCCGGAGTCGAGCGCCTCGCTGACCCGCAGGCCGCGCGCCAGGTCGCCGGTGAACACGTACGACACCAGTCCGTACTCGGTGGTGTTGGCCAGCCGGATCGCCTCGGCTTCGTCCTCGAACGTCACGATCGGCGCCACCGGCCCGAAGATCTCCTCCTTCAGGATCGGTGAGTCCGGGGTCACGTCGAGCAGCACGGTGGGCTCGTAGTAGAAGCCGTCGCGCTCTGGACGCCGGCCACCGATTACGGCCTTCGCGCCTGCGTCGACCGCGCCCCGGACCAGCTCCTCGACCTTGGCGGCGGTGTCGCCGTTGACGAGCGGGCCCACCTGGTTGGTCTCGTCCAGCCCGGGCCCGACGCGGAGCGCCTTCATCCGCTCGGCGAGCCGCCTGCTGAACTCGTCGGCGATGGAGGCCTCGACGTAGAACCGGTTTGCGGCCGTGCACGCCTCACCGGCGTTGCGCATCTTCGCGACCATGGCACCATCGACGGCGGCATCCAGATCGGCGTCGGCGAACACGAGGAACGGGGCGTTGCCGCCCAGCTCCATGGAGCAGTTGATCACCTGGTCCGCGGCCTCGCTCAGCAGGATCCTGCCCACCTCGGTGCTGCCGGTGAACGACAGCTTGCGGACCCGCAGGTCATGCAGCATCGCCGAGACGACGGCACCCGAACGACGGGCGGGCAGGACGTTGACGACCCCTGGTGGCACGCCGGCGTCCTGCAGGATGCGGGCCATGGCGAGCGCGGTCAGCGGCGTGTCGCTCGCGGGCTTGAGCACCATGGTGCACCCGGCCGCCAGTGCGGGACCGATCTTCCGGGTCGCCATGGCCGCCGGAAAGTTCCACGGGGTGACGAGCACGCAGATGCCGACCGGCTGCTGCAACACCAGGATCTTGTTCGTCCCGGAGGGGGCCGTCAACACCTCGCCGGTTGCCCGGACCGCCTCCTCCGAGTACCAGCGGAAGAACTCGGCGGCATAGGCCACCTCGCCGCGGGCGTCGGCCAGCGCCTTCCCGTTCTCGAGCGTGATCAACCTGGCCAGGTCGTCGGCCTGCGCGGTCATCAGCTCGAACGCCCGGCGGAGGATCTCGGCGCGCTGACGCGGAGCGGTCGCCGCCCACTCCGCCGCCGCCTGTTCGGCTGCGTCCACGGCAGCGATCGCGTCCTGGACGGTGCCGTCTGCGACGGTGGTGATCACCGAGCCGGTCGCCGGGTCGACCACGTCGAAGCGACCGCCGTCGGCGGCGGGTACGGCCTTGCCACCGACGTACAGGTCGGTGAGCAGGTCGGCAACCCGGAGAGGACTGGGGGCAGAGGTCGTCTCGGACATGGGGTGTCGCCTTTCGAGAGAAGTGGACACGAGAGACGGAGCAGGGGTGCCGCGGGGTCGGCTCAGTACGGGTTGGCGACCACGAGGTCCTGGGCTGGGAAGAGGGTGAGGACGCGAGCCCCGTCCGGCGTCACCACAACCTCCTCCTCGATCCGCGCCGCCGAGAAGCCGTCGCTGGCCGGACAGTAGGTCTCCAGCGCGAACACCATGCCGGGCTGGAGCTCGATCGGCTCCTTCATGCTGTTGAGCCGGGAGATGATCGGGCGCTCGTGGAGGCCGAGGCCCAGTCCGTGGCCGAACTGGAGGCCGAAAGCCGCCATCTCGTTCTCGAACCCGAACTCCTCCGCCTTCGGCCACACCGCCGCCACCTCGTCGGTGCCGACACCTGGCTTGATCATGTTGATCGAGGCGTCCATCCACTCGCGGGCCTTGGTGTAGGCGTCACGCTGGCTCGGGGTCGCACTGCCCACGCTGAACGTGCGGTAGTAGCAGGTGCGGTAGCCGTTGAACGAGTGGATGATGTCGAAGAAGGCCTGGTCCCCTGGCCGGATCAGGCGGTCCGAGAAGTTGTGCGGGTGAGGGTTGCACCGCTCACCCGAGACCGCGTTGATCGCCTCGACCTGGTCGGACCCCATCTCGTAGAGCCGCTTGTTGGCCAGAGCGACGATCTCGTTCTCCCGGATCCCGGGCTTGAGGACCTCCACGATGTCCTGGTAGACGCCGTCGACCATCGCGGCGGCCTGGGTCAGCAGCATGATCTCGTCGTGGGACTTGATCTGCCGCGCGTCGAGCATGAGCTGCTGGGCGTCGACCACGGTCAGCCCCTGCCGTTGCATCTCGAAGAGGAACGGCGGCTCCACGATGTCGACGCCGACCGGGGCGTCCGCGACTCCGGCGTCCTCGAGCAGGCCCTTGATCTGCCGCACCGCCTGCTCCATCAGGCCGGCGGTGGGGGCGATGGCGCCGCGGAGCCCGAGCATGCCGGCATGGCAGTTGGTCGGGTGCAGCCAGGGCGAGTAGAGGCGGTGGTGCCGAGCGGCGGAGCCGAAGTCCCAGAGCATCGGCTCGCCGTCCCGGGTGAGCAGCGCGTAGCGGGTCATCTTGTCGCCGAGGGCACCACCGATCCAGGTCTGGGTGGCGTACCGAATGTTGTAGAAGTCGAAGAGCAGGAAGGCGCCGCACTCGCTGGCCTCCAGGGAGGCCTTCGCCCGGGAGAGGCGGTACTTCCGCAGCCTGTCGAAGTCGACGCGCTGCTCGTAGTCGACGCCCATGTGACCGGGGGCGGCCATGGGTGCGGCGGCCGGAGCTGATGGCCCCATGGCTAGCTCACCTCGTCCGCTGCGCTCAGCCCGTCGTCGACGACGACGTCCTCCGGCTTGAGCACGAGGCCCGAGGCCGCCGCCTGCTGGTCGAAGAGGATCGCGAAGTCCTCGTCGACGCGGCCGCTGCTCACCGTGGCCTGCACCAGCTGGGCGGTGGCTGCGGCGACCGGCATGGGTACGTCGAGCTGGCGCGCCGCGGCAAGACCGAGGTCGAAGTCCTTCCGCAGCAGGGTCGGCGTGAAGGTGGGGGTGTAGTCGAGGTTCACGAACGCCGGCGTCTTGTACCGGGAGAACACCGAGCCCATCACGCTGTTGTTCAGGAAGTCGAGGAAGGCCGCCCGGGAGACGCCGCCCTTCTCGGCCAGGACGGTGATCTCGGCCATCGACTGGGTCACCACGCCCAGGAACAGGTTGTGGCAGATCTTGACCAGCCGCGCGACATCGCCCTGACCGACGTACGTGACCGACTTGCCCAGGTGCGCCAGCAGTGGAGCGACGAGGTGGTAGGTCTCCTCGGGCCCGGAGACGACCAGGCTGAGCCCGCCGGCCTTGACCACCTTGCCGTTGCCGCTCACCGGCGCGGCGAGGAAGGCCACGCCGCGTTCCGTGCAGGCTTCCCGCATCCGCTCCGACGACTCGGTCGAGACGGTGGAGCAGTCCACGACGACGCCGGGGAGGTGGTCGCGGTCCTCAAGCAGGCCACCCTCGCCGAGGAGCACCTGCTCCAGGTCGGACGGGGTTGAGACCATCGTGAAGACGACGTCGCGGTCCCGCAGCTCGGCGATCGAGTCCACCACGCTGCTGCCAACCTCGGCTAGGGGTTCGGCCTTGGCCCGGGTGCGGTTCCAGGCGGCGAGATCCACGCTCCCCTTGGCGAGACGGCGGGCCATGGCGAAGCCCATCCGGCCGGTCCCGATCCAACCCACCGTCAGATCGGTTGAGTCGCTGTTGTGTGTCATGAGCCTGCCTTTGCAATCGTTTGTATAACAACGTAGTAACGGCTGGTTCCCGAGTCAAGCCGAGGGTCTGGGGTGTGCGGACCGGGCTGCCCCGAGCTTCCGGGCGAGCCAGTCGGCGGTGTAGGGCCGGTGCCAGGGGGCGACGTTCGCGCAGCAGTGGTTGCCGTTCTCGAGCATGACCAGTTCCACCTCTCCCCCCGCCTCACGCCGCAGTCGCTCGGCGTGCTGCCACGGAATCAGCCGGTCCTGCCGGCCGAAGACGATCAGCAGCGGGGCGGTGATCTCGGACGCGGACTTCTCCAGCGACAGGGTGAGGGCGATCCCTCGCGCCTGCGCCTCGTCGCGTGCTCGCGAGCGGACCTCGAACGTCTTGCGCGTGAGTTCGGGGAGGCCCTCCCAGCACTCCCCGAAGTTGAACGGTCCGGCGAGGGCGACGCATGCCTTCAGCCGGTCCCCGAGCGCGGCAGCGATCCGTGGTGCGTAGTAACCGCCCAGGCTCACTCCCCACACGGCGATCCGGTCGCTGTCCACCTCAGGCATCTCGAGGAGAGCCGAGAAAAGCGCCTCGGCGGGCGCGGTCCAGTCGCCCCTGATCGGTAGGTCGAACTCCGCCTCGCCCTGCCCGGGGCCGTCCACGCTGAAGGTGGCCAGGCCACGGTCGAGGAACGTCTCCGCCGTGCTGTGCAACTCCTCCTTGGTCGAGTCCAGGCCGGGGACCATGAGCACGACCGGGTGGGGGCCCTCACCCTCAGGTAGCCGGAGCACGCCGACCAGGCTGGCTCCCTCGAACGGGATCTCCACCCGCCGGCCGGGTCGTCGCAGGTGAGGCAGCGCGTCGCGGTAGCAGCGAACCGCCCGCTCATGGGCCCGGCGCATCTGCTCGAGGTCTTCCATGAAGACGAACTTGCCGAAGTGGTAGTAGACGGCCGCCTGGGTCAGGTGCTGTCCGGCGGAGAGAAGCCGGTCCTGGGCGAGGGCGTCCCGACCGAGGCGCTCGTGCTCCGCACCCACCTCGGACCATGCCCGGCACCAGTCCTCCCAGCGGGCGACGCTTGCGGTGATCCGCTGAAAGTCCCAGACGGTGACCCCGTTCGTGGTGAAGCGGGGGGCCCAGTGAGCGATGGCCGAGGCCACCCTTGCGTCCGTGTCTGCCACTCCTCGACCTCCCCAGATCCAACTGCTGCAAACGACTGCAGTCTCTCTGCGCCCTCCGTGGCATGTCAAGCACACCGCTCAGCTCGATTGCACGTTGGGGATGTGAAGCTTCGTGGCCGGACTACTGCAATCGACTGCACATTGCGCTAGTCTGCCCAGCGACGTCAGGGCGGCCGGAGGACGAGGAGACGCAGGTGGAACTGGTTGTCGGATCCTTCACCCCGTCGGTCCTGCTCGCCGTGGCGCGGCGCACCGGGCGGCTGGAGGAGCAGAGTCTCGAGGTGACGGAGGTGGCGGTGCCGTCCTCCCCCGCGCAGTTCCGCTCCCTGATCGCGGGCGAGATCGACGTCGCGCTCACCAGCCCCGACAACGTGGTGGCGTACCGGTTCAGCCCGGAGAACCCGTTGGGGGTCACGGCCGACGCCCGCATCGTCAGCGCCGTGGACCGCGGCCTGGGGCTGGGGCTCTACGGCAGGCGGGGTCTTGCTCCCGAGCAGCTTCGCGGGGCTCGGGTGGGTGTCGACGTACCGACCTCTGGTTTCGCCCTCGCGATGTATGCGCTCGCCGAGTCGCTGGGCGTCGGGAGGGACGAGTACGAACTCCTGACCCTCGGCTCGACGCCCAGGCGACTCGAAGCCCTGCTGGCCGGCGAGTGTGACGCGACGATGCTCAACGCGGGCAACGAACTGCTGGCTGAAGCAGCGGGAGCGGTGACCCTTGCCCGGGTGAGCGATGTGTGCTCGCCCTACCTCGGCACGGTCGTCAGTGTTGTAGGCGAGCGCTTCCTCGAGCCGGCGCGTCGCTTCGGTGACGCCCTGAGGGAAACGGCTCGCGACATCTGTCGCGGAACAGCAGAGACGGCGGCCGCGGAGGAGGTCGCGTCGGTGCTCGGCCTTGCCGGGGACCTGGCCCGGCGCTACGTGGCAGGCCTGCAGAGCAGCAGCGAGGGCCTGGTCCTCGACACGACGGTCGACCTGGCGGCACTCACGACCGTCGTGGACCTGCGCCGGCGCTACCTCCCGACCTGGAGGGACGGTCGGGACGTGCTTGCCGAGGCCTTGGCTCCCGAGTCGGGCCTGACGTCGTGCGTCTCCTCGGAGGCCTGATGAGGGGCATGGCCTCCCGGCGCTGGTCCTCGCCGATCCGGCTGTTGCAGTACACCGCGTTCGTCAGCACGCTGGACCGTTTTGCCATGCCCCCGATGCTGGTCGCCATCGCGGTCGACCTCGACGTGCCCCTGTCCCGCGCCGTCCAGGCGGCGGGCGCCTACTTCGTGGCGTACGGCCTCATGCAACCGGTCTGGGGGCTCGTGTCGGACCGGCTGGGGCTCGTCCGGACGTTGCGCATCACACTCTTCCTGTCGGCGCTCACCACAGCAGCCTCGGCACTCGCCGGTTCGGTGCTCGCGCTGGCGGTCTTCCGCTGCCTGGCCGGCGGATTCTTCGGAGCGGCCTTTCCCGCCGCGCTGATCTACGTCGGCGATACGGTCCCCGCACCGCAACGACAGAACCAGATCACTCGGCTCATGGTCGGGGTCGCCCTCGGTACAGGGATCGCGTCCGCATTGGCTGGCCTCCTGGCGCACGTGGCAACGTGGCGTCTGGCCTTCCTCATCACCGGGGGCTCCGGGCTGCTGCTGGCCGGCGGCCTGGGGCGCCTCGCCGAACCGGCGGTGACCCGCACGCACCGGACCGTGGTCGCACCGCTCGTGCAGGCGATGCGGTCGCGGGTGACCGTGCTGGTCCTCCTGCTGGCGTTCATCGAGGGTGCGGTCCTACTCGGCGCGCTCACCCTGCTGCCGGCGGCCGTGGAGGCAACGGGGGTGAGCTCCTCGGTGGCCGGCAGCGTCACCGCCGCCTACGGCGTCGCCGTCTTCGTGTCCGCGCGCCTCGTGGGGCGTCTCTCCAGGGACCTGCATCCCTCTCGGCTGATCGGTCTGGGCGGCGCCGCGGCCCTCGTGGGCTGCATCGTCATGGCGGTGTCCCAGGCGCCGGCGGTGGCCCTGCTGGTCGCGCTCCTGCTCGGCCTTGCCTGGGCCGCCATGCACTCCTCCTTGCAGACATGGGCGACGGAGGTGCTGCCGGGAGCGCGGGCGACGGTCGTGTCGCTCTTCGCCGGGTCACTCTTCGTCGGCAGCGCCGTCGCCGCCGTCGTGGTCTCCGGCCTCGCCCAGGACGACCGCTACCGAGAGATCTTCCTGCTCGCTGCTGCCACAAGCGTCCCGCTCGCGCTGCTCGCGGTGTGGGGCCGCGCGACGTGGCACCGGGCGGAGGAGGAACCAGCGTGAGGGGTAGGCGATGAGCAGGCCAATTCGCAAAAGGCGCACTATCATCACTGCCGTGCCCAACCCCACCCTCCGCGACGTCGCCGAAGCTGCGGGTGTTCACGCAGCTACCGCTTCCCGGGCCCTGAACCCCGAGACGCGGCGACTGGTGAACGCGGAGACGGCCCGGCGGGTGCTGAAGGCGGCTGAGTCGCTCGGATACCAGCCGAACCCCATCGCACGCAGCCTGAAGACCGCAAGGTCGCGGACGATCGGGCTCGTTATCCCGGACCTGACCAACCCGCTGTTCCCCCCGATCGTCCGCGGCATCGAGGACGTCCTCGGCCCTGCCGGCTACAGCGCCCTGATCGTCAACACCGACCACGACCCGGCCCGGGAGGAGGCCCTCGTGGCCTCGCTCCGGTCGCGGCAGGTCGAAGGGCTCATCATCGCCACGGCCCGCCTCGACCACCCCCTGCTGCGGGAGCTGCACAAGCAGGGCGTCCGGATGGTGCTGGTCAACCGCCGCACCGAAAACGTCGACGTTCCCTGCGTCACCCCCGACGATGCGGCGGGGATCGCCATGGCCGTCAAGCACCTCGCCGGGCTCGGGCACACCCGGATCGCACACCTGGCCGGCCCGACTAGCACCTCCACGGGTGTCGCCCGCGCAAACGCGTTCCGCACAGCGCTGCACGAGCACGGTCTCGATGACGACCCGTCGCTGATTGTCGCCTGCGAGTACTGGACGGAGGACGCGGGCGCGCAGGCCCTGCGGCACCTCCTGGACTCCGGAGCGGACCCAACCGCGATCGTCGCCGGCAACGACCTGATCGCCCTCGGATGCTACGACGTCTTCGCCGAACGAAAGATCTCCTGTCCTCGGGACATGAGCGTGGTCGGCTTCAACGACATGCCCTTCCTGGACAAGCTGCGTCCGCCCTTGACCACGATCGCGGTTCCGCACCACCAGGTCGGGGTGGAGGCGGCCCACATGCTGCTGGAGCTGTTCGAGGACTCCGCCCGCCCCTCACGGTCGGTTCTCCTCCCCCTGTCGCTCGTCGTGCGCGGCTCCACGGCACGCCCGTCCCGCAGGTGACAGATGACCGCAGGCACGACCAGCCCGTCCGCCGGCCCGCCGAGGTTCAGCCAAAAGGAGATGGCGGGTCGTGCCGCCGCCCTCGACGAGGTGATGCGGGGGGCTGAGGTCGAGCACGTGGTGGTGTACGGCGCCAACCGCTCCGGCAGCGGGGTGCAGTGGCTGACGGGCTGGCCCGTCACCCGAGAGGCCGTCGTCGTGCACTCGATCGGTGAGCAGGACTCGCTGCTTGTGCATTTCTTCAACCACGTGCCCCAGGCGAGGCGGGTGGCCACCGAGGCCTCGGTGCAGTGGGCGGGACATACGCCGAGCAGCGTCGTGGAGGAGCTGCGAGCCCGTGGGGCCGGTGCCGGCTCCCGGGTCGGGGTGATCGGGGCTCTTCCGTTCCAGGCCTTCCGCGTCCTGGAATCGGCGGTAGGTGGCGTGGTCGACCTGAACGGCGCCTACACAAGGCTGCGCCTGCGCAAGTCCGCGGAGGAGATCGAGTGGCTAAAGCGAGCAGCCGAGCTTACGGATCTCTCCTGCACGGCACTGCAGCAGCGGGCTGCCCCGGGCTCGTCGGAGCACGAGCTCGTCGCCCTCGTGGAGGGAAGCTACCTACCTCTCGGCGGCACCAGTTACATCCACTACTTCTCGATCGCCTCCATGGACTCCCCTGACCAGTGCGTCCCTGCTCAGTGGCCGGGTGAGCGGAGACTCTCGACCGGAGACGTCCTCTCCTGCGAGCTGAGCACCAGCTTCGGCATCGACTATCCCGGGCAGCTCCTCCGCACCTTCACTGTCGGAGCGGAGCCAACGCCCCTGTACAAGGAGCTCCACGCGGTGGCGGACGAGGCGCTCAACCGGATCGAGGCCCTGCTCGCGCCCGGCGTCACCCCGCTGGAGGTGGTCGAGGCAGCTGCCGTCATCGAGGAGGCCGGCTTCACCACCGTCGACGACCTCGTGCACGGCCTTGGAGGCGGCTACCTTCCACCCGTGTTCGCTCACGGAGTCGGACCCTGGAGCCGCTGCCCGATCTCCGGTTCGCCGAAGGCATGACCGTCGTCGTACAACCGAACGTCACGACGACCTATGGAGCGGCAGGGGTGCAAACCGGAGAACTCTTCCAGGTGACGACGGACGGGTGTGCCCGTCTCCACCGCTTCCCGCGTGGCATGGGGCGCATCGCCTAGGATGCCGCGAATCGTTGGCTCGCCCGGACCGGCCGGGTCATCAGCGGCACGCTCGACCCCTCGTGTATCAACCGCAGAGAGCCGTGACGTGCTGACCGGAGTCCTCCCCTTGCTGAGCCGGTCGACCGCTTCCGCCGCGGTAGTCGTGCGGTCGCCCGGTGTCTGGACCTGGCGCCGGACCCGGCCGAGGTACGGGTGGTACTCGAGACCGTCGGCAGGGCGATAGCGTGAGACCGTGGATGCGCGACGGGTAGTCGTTCCGGGCCTCCCAATCGCCGGTCTGGTGCTCGCTGCCGGCGCGGGCCGGCGCTACGGGCGTCCCAAGGCCCTGGTGGATCTCGACGGCCGACTGCTCGTGGAGCGCGCGGTGGCCGCCGCCCGCGACGGCGGCTGCCGGCCTGTGGTGACGGTACTCGGAGCTGCTGCCGCGGCTGTCCGCGCCCGCGCCGACCTCACCGGCACCACCACGACCGACAATCCCGACTGGGCGACCGGGATGGGTTCCTCACTGCGCGTGGGCCTCGCCGCCCTGCAGCCGACCGAGGCCGTCGCCGTCGTCGTACTCCTGGTCGACATGCCCGGCGTCACCCCCGAGGCGGTGCGCCGGCTCGCCGAGCTCGCCGCCCCCGACTCGCTCGCCATGGCCGGCTACGGCACCGATCGCGGCCATCCTGTCCTGCTCGGGCGGGCACACTGGGCGGACGTCGCCGCCTCGGCCGTCGGCGATGTGGGCGCCCGGGCGTACCTGCGAAAGCGGGCCACTGACCTACGGATCGTGCCGTGCGGCGACATCGCCGCCGGCGGTGACATCGATACCGATTCTGACCACCGTCAGCGATACGGCGGGTAGCTGGTGACCCCGGTCGCCGCCGCGCGGCGGGTCATTTCTGACCCGGCACACTGGGTGGCATGCGTGACGTGCTCGATGATCTGCTCCGGTGGTGGCAGGCTGGTAAGCCGGTCGGGCTCGCGACCGTCATCGCCACCTGGCACAGCGCCCCGCGCCCGCCCGGCGCGACCATGCTGGTCGGCCCGGACGGCACCGTTGTGGGTAGCGTCTCGGGCGGCTGCGTCGAGGCCACCGTCTACGAACTGTGCCGCGAGGTGATGGCCTCCGGGGTGCCGAGGACACAACGCTACGGGGTGAGCGACGACGATGCCTTCGCCGTGGGCCTGACCTGCGGAGGCACCATCGACATCTACGTGGAACGGATCGACCAGAACAGGTTCCCCGAGTTCGCTGACGTGGCCGCCGCGATCGCCCGGCGGGCTCCGGTCGGCGTGCTCACCTGCGTCGACGGGCCGCCTGAACGGCTCGGCCGGCACCTGGTGGTCTGGCCTGACGCTCGGGGCGGCTCGCTCGGCTCCGACCGGCTCGACGACGCCGCCGCCGACGACGGGCGCGGGCTGCTCGCTGCCGGAAGTACCGGCCTGTTGCACTACGGCACGGACGGGCAGCGGCGCGGGGACGGGCTGACCCTCCTGTTCAACGCCTACTCCCCGCCGGCTCGGATGATCGTCTTCGGGGCCATCGATTTTGCCGCCGCGGTCGCCCGGATCGGCGCCTTCCTCGGTTACCGAGTCACCGTCTGCGACGCACGCCGCGTCTTCGCCACGCACCAACGGTTTCCCTACACCGATGAGGTGGTGGTCGACTGGCCGCACCGCTACCTGGCCGCGCAGGCGCGCGCCGGGCAGATCGACGATCGGACGGTGGTCTGCGTGCTCACCCACGATCCCAAGTTCGACGTGCCCGTCCTGCAGGTGGCCCTCGACCTGCCGCTCGCCTACGTCGGCGCGATGGGCTCCCGGCGCACCCACGTGGACCGGCTGGCCCGGCTGCGCGAGGCCGGGGTGCCCGCGGCCGCGCTGGCCCGGCTCTCCTCGCCGATCGGGCTCGATCTCGGCGCCCGCACGCCGGAGGAGACCGCGGTCAGCATCGCCGCGGAGATCGTCGCCACCCGCTGGGGGGGCAGCGGTGCGCGACTGTCCGAGACCGACGGGCGGATCCACCACTGAGGTGTACGGATCACCGTCCGAACGGCAGGTCACCGTCCGACGGCAGACGCAGGGCGAGGAAGAAGTCGACCCGGTCCTCGAAGCGGGACAGGTTGCGACCAGTGAGCTGTTCGATCCGGACGATCCGGTAGCGCAGCATGTTGCCGTTGTGGCTGCCGAAAATGCCATCCGCTCTGCTCAGGGCCGAGTCGTGGGTCACCGCCGCGGCGGCGGCGTCAGCATCTGGCATGTGTCCGGGATCGTCTCGTAGGAGTGCGGTCATGGTTGTAACGGCGGGGCGGATGGTCCAACGCTGAAGGAGGTCGTCGGGTCACCGTCCGGCGTGTGATCACCGACAACGGCTCCTGCTACAAGTCGTTCCTGTGGCGCGACACGCTGCGCCGCAGGTATCAGCGTGAGGAAGACCCGCCCGTTCCGCCCCCAGACCAACGGCAAGGTCGAACGGTTCCACCGCACCCTCACCGACGAGTGGGCCTACGCCAAGGCGTACTCCTCACAAGCCGCCCGCCGGGCGGCTCTGCCCGCCTGGCTCCACGCCTACACTCAATCACCACCACACGCACACTCGGCGGCCACACACCAGCCAGCCGAAGCGGCCACCTGCTGCATTGACGGCAAGGCTCGACCACCGAGCACGAGGAGAACGCTGGACAGAACGGCGATGAGGGATGAGGTTCCCCCGATAGCGTGGAGGCCGGACCTAAGGGGATAGATGGTCATGGCTGAGACGAGACGGCGGTTCGACCGGGAGTTCCGTGACGGGGCGGTGCGGATCGTGCGGGAGACGGGTAAGCCGATCGCGCAGGTCGCTCGGGATCTGGGGATCAACGACGGCACCCTGGCCAACTGGGTGGCGCAGGACCGGCGGTCTCGGGGTGAGGCCGCCGCCGGCGGTCTCGGTGAGGACGAACGCGCCGAGCTGGCTCGTCTGCGCAAGGAGAACGCAGAGCTGGCGATGGAGCGTGACGTGCTCAAGCGATCCGTGGTCCTGTGGGTCAAGGAGGCGACGAAGTGACTGTGGCCGGGTTCGTCGCCGCACAGAGGACCGAGCACGCCGTGCCGCACGCGGTGACCTGCCGGGCGCTGGGACTGTCGCAGTCGTGGTTCTACAAGTGGCGTGACCGGCAACCCACCACGCGGCAGACCCGCCGCGACGCCCTCGATGAGGCGATCCGGGCCTGCTTCGACGCCTCCGGCGGCACGTACGGCTCTCCCCGGGTGACCCAGGATCTGCACGCCGACGGGTGGCAGGTGTCGGTCAACACCGTCGCGGCGCGGATGGCCGCCCTCGGCCTGGCCGGACGCATCCCGCGACGCCGACGCAGCCTCACCAAGCAGGGCAGACGCCCCGTGGCGCCGGACCGGGTGCGACGGCAGTTCACCGCCGTCGCGCCGGACGTGTTGTGGTGCGGCGACATCACCGAGGTCGTCACCGACGAGGGCAAGCTCTACCTGGCCACGGTGATCGACCTGTACTCCCGCCGGCTGCTCGGCTACGCGATGAGCGCGCATCACGACGCCGACCTCACCCAGGCGACCCTGAGCATGGCCGCAGCGACCCGCGGCGGCACCGTCGACGGGGTGATCTTCCACAGCGATCACGGCGGTCAAGGCAATACACCGCCGCCGACTACGCCAAAGCCTGCCGCCGCCTCGGTGTCCTGCAGTCCATGGGCCGGGTCGGCTGCGCCCTGGACAACGCCGCCGCGGAGGCATTCAACTCCACCATCAAGGTCGAATACATCCACCGGCAACGGTTCCGCACCCGATCCGAGGCCCGACTCAAGATCGCCACCTGGATCGTCGACTTCTACAACGTCCGCAGACGCCACAGCGCCTGCGACGGCATGTCACCCGTCGACTACGAACACTGTCAAGCCCCGGGTTTGATGGAGACTGGATTATCTGGTTTCCAGGGTTGCGGTGACCGGGTGGGTCATCGCGTGTAGCGCTTCGTACTCGGCGGGCGGGACGTGCTCGAGCTCGCCGTGCAAGCGT
>JBARAE010000086.1:0-6267 GCA_049791715.1 Micromonospora sp. | reverse complement strand
GTTGATGAGCGCGGCGGGTTCAGCGATGCAGGCGGTGCCGACGCGGCGGAAGCCGACCCGCAGGTAGACCCGCGCGATCTCCTCGCTGCCGGCGGAGAGGAAGACCAGGTCGGTGCCCGCGGCGCGGAGCGCCTGGGCGAGGGTGGCGGTGACGGCCGCGCCGAGGCCCCGGCGGCGGGCGATCGGCAGGGTCGCCACCCCGGCGATCTCGGCGACGTCCCCGACCCGCATCGCCATGCCGCTGGCCAGCGCCCCCTCGCCGGGTGCCTCGGCGAGCACCGAGATGCGCCGACCGTCGGTGATCCGCTCGCCCTCCTCGTTCAGCGCGGCCACGTCGACCCGGCCGGCCGTGGCGTCCCGCTCGGCCGGTCCGGCCTCCCCACGGGCGGTGCCGGCGTTGGAGAAGCCGACCGCGGCGACGGCCCGCCGGGCCGCCACGTCGGCGGCGAAGCTGGGCGTCCCCGGGTCCAGCACCCGCACCGGTACGTCGCTGAGCGTGGCCGGGTCCGGCAGCTTTTCCGGGTCGAGCACCATGAGCGGTGCCTCCAGCACGTTCAGCCCCGCCGAGCGGGCCACCGCGAGCAGGTCGGGAGTGGTCTCGTGCACCCATTCGAAGGCCTCCGGCAGGCCCAGTTGGCGCTGCCGGGCCCGAACGGCGGCGACGTCGGCGAGCGACGGCGCCGCGGTGGCGCCCAGCCGGGGGCGGGCGTAGAACGGCCAACCGGCACCATCGCGCACGAAGAGCACCAGGCTGCCGTACTCCTCGCTTCGGGCGCCGTCGCGGGGCACCGCGTCGTAGAAGCGCTCCAGCCGGTCGAAGAGTTCAGCACGTACGAGATCCACCGCGCGAGACTACCCTTCCCAGATTCTGGAAGTGTGATCAATCTGAACTGGCCTTGTGCCCGCCGCCCTAACGTAGACTCAATAGACCGTGCAGGGCCGACGTCGTCCCGACCATGATCCAACCTGAGTGACGACAGGAGCCCCGGTGGCCTTTTCGCACCCTCTCCGCCCCCAGTCGGCCCCGACGGCGACCGGGCTCTACGACCCCGCGCAGGAGCACGACGCGTGCGGTGTCGCCTTCGTGGCCGACCTGCACGGACGACGGTCGCACGAGGTCGTCGCGAACGGGCTCGGCGCGCTCTGCCGCCTCGACCACCGGGGCGCCCGGGGCGCGGAGCACAACACCGGTGACGGCGCCGGGATCATGATCCAGGTGCCGGACGCGTTCCTGCGGGCCGTGGTGGATTTCCCGCTGCCACCCGCCGGCCAGTACGCGACCGGCCTGGTCTTCCTGCCCGACGACGACGCCGACGAGGCGCTGGCCCGCCGGGTGGTGGAGAAGTACGCCCTGGTCGAGGGCGCGGACGTGCTCGGCTGGCGGGACGTCCCGACCGACCCGAGCGGCCTGGGCGAGACGGCGCTCGCCGCGATGCCCCGGGTCCGGCAGCTCTTCCTCGCCGCGCACCGGCTCACCGGCTCGCCCGCCGGCCCGGCCGGTTCCCCGTTGTCCGGGCTCGACCTGGACCGGGTGGCGTTCTGCGTTCGCAAGCAGGCCGAGCGCGAGTCGGCCGAGCGCGGCGTGGCGGCGTACTTCCCGTCGCTGTCCAGCCGGACGATGGTCTGGAAGGGCATGCTCACCCCGGACCAGCTCCCGGCGTACTACCCGGACCTGACCGACGAGCGGGTGGTCAGCGCGATCGCCCTGGTGCACTCGCGCTTCTCCACCAACACCTTCCCGTCCTGGCCGCTGGCCCACCCGTACCGGTTCATCGCGCACAACGGTGAGATCAACACGATCCGCGGCAACCGGAACTGGATGCAGGCACGAGAGTCGATGCTCAGCGGCGCTTCCACTGCCGCCGGCGGAGCCGGCGGGCACATCCCGGGCAACATCCGCCGGGTCTTCCCGGTCTGTACCCCGGGCGCCTCCGACTCCGCGAACTTCGACGAGGTCCTGGAGCTGCTGCACCTGTCGGGCCGGAGCCTGCCGCACGCGGTGCTGATGATGATCCCGGAGGCGTGGGAGAACGACCCGGACATGCGCGCGGACAAGCGCGCCTTCTACCGGTTCCACGCCAGCCTGATGGAGCCGTGGGACGGCCCCGCCTCGGTGGCCTTCACCGACGGCGAGATCGTCGGCGCGGTGCTGGACCGCAACGGGCTGCGCCCCGGCCGCTGGTGGCGTACCGAGGACGGGCTCGTGGTGCTCGGCAGCGAGGCGGGCGTGCTCGACCTGGACCCGGCCCGGGTGGTCGCCAAGGGGCGGCTCCAGCCGGGGAAGATGTTCCTGGTCGACACCGTCAACCACCGGATCGTCTCCGACGACGAGATCAAGACGGAGCTGGCCGCCCAGCGGCCGTACGACGAGTGGCTGCACGCCGGCCTGATCGAGTTGGGCGACCTGCCGCCGCGGGAGCACATCGTCTACACCCACGACTCGGTGCGGCGCCGGCAGCAGACCTTCGGCTACACCGAGGAGGAGTTGAAGATCCTCCTCGCGCCGATGGCGCGGGCCGGCGCGGAGCCGATCGGCTCGATGGGCACCGACACCCCGATCGCGCCGCTGTCCACCCGGCCGCGGCTGCTCTACGACTACTTCCACCAGCTCTTCGCCCAGGTCACCAACCCGCCGCTGGACGCCATCCGCGAGGAGCTGGTGACCAGCCTGGCGTCGACCATCGGCCCGGAGGGCAACCTGCTCGACCCGGGGCCGGCGAGCTGCCGGCAGATCGTGCTGCCGTACCCGGTGATCGACAACGACGAGCTGGCCAAGATCCTCTCGATCGACGAGGACGGCGACCTGCCCGGCTTCAAGGCGGTCCGGGTCTCCGGGCTCTACCGGGTCCGGGACGGCGGGGCCGGGATCAAGGCGCGGCTGACCGAGATCTGCCGGCACGTCTCCGAGGCCATCGAGGACGGGGTGCGGATCCTCGTCCTGTCCGACCGGGACTCCAACGCCGACCTGGCGCCGATCCCGTCGCTGCTGCTCACCGCCGCGGTGCACCAGCACCTGGTGCGGGAGCAGACGCGTACCCAGGTGGCGCTGGTCGTGGAGTCCGGCGACTGCCGCGAGGTGCACCACGCGGCGGTGCTGATCGGGTACGGCGCGGCGGCGGTCAACCCGTACCTGGCCTTCGAGTCGGTGGAGGACATGATCTCCACCGGCGCACTGGTCGGCGTGGACCCGGCCAAGGCGATCCGCAACTACGTCAAGGCGCTCGGCAAGGGCGTCCTGAAGATCATGTCCAAGATGGGCATCTCGACCGTGTCGTCGTACTGCGGCGCGCAGGTCTTCGAGGCGGTCGGCCTGGACACCCGCCTGGTCGAGCGGTACTTCCGGGGCACCCCGAGCAAGATCAGTGGGATCGGGCTGAACGAGATCCACGCCGAGGTCGCCGCCCGGCACTCCCTGGCCTGGCCGGCCCCGGGTGCGCAGAGCTCCGACCGGCTGGAGGTCGGCGGCGAGTACCAGTGGCGCCGCGAGGGTGAGCTGCACCTGTTCAACCCGGAGACGGTCTTCCTGCTCCAGCACGCCACCCGCAGCCGGCAGTACGACGTCTTCCGGCAATACACCGCGAAGGTGGACGACCTGGCCGCGAAGGCCGGCTCGCTGCGCGGTCTGTTCACCCTGCACACCGGGGTACGCCCGCCGGTGCCGCTGGACGAGGTCGAGCCGGCCAGCGAGATCGTCAAGCGGTTCGCCACCGGCGCCATGTCGTACGGGTCGATCTCGGCGGAGGCGCACGAGACCCTCGCCATCGCGATGAACCGCCTCGGCGGCAAGTCCAACACCGGCGAGGGCGGCGAGGACGTCGACCGGCTGCACGACCCGGCCCGCCGATCCGCGGTGAAGCAGATCGCCAGCGGCCGGTTCGGCGTGACCAGCGAATACCTGGTCAACGCCGACGACCTGCAGATCAAGATGGCCCAGGGCGCCAAGCCCGGGGAGGGCGGCCAGCTTCCCGGCAACAAGGTCTGGCCGTGGATCGCCCGTACCCGGCACGCCACCCCGGGCGTCGGCCTGATCTCCCCGCCGCCGCACCACGACATTTACTCCATCGAGGACCTCGCCCAGCTCGTGCACGACCTGAAGTGCGTCAACCCGGCCGCCCGGGTGCACGTCAAGCTGGTCAGCGAGGTCGGCGTGGGTACGGTCGCGGCCGGCGTCGCCAAGCTCAAGGCGGACGTCATCCTGATCTCCGGCCACGACGGCGGCACCGGCGCGTCCCCGCTGAACTCCCTCAAGCACGCCGGCACCCCGTGGGAGCTGGGCCTGGCCGAGGCGCAGCAGACGCTCCTGCTGAACAAGCTCCGCGACCGGGTCACCGTGCAGGTCGACGGCCAGCTCAAGACCGGCCGGGACGTGCTCATCGCGGCGCTGCTCGGCGCGGAGGAGTTCGGCTTCGCCACCGCCCCGCTGATCGTCGAGGGCTGCGTGATGATGCGGGTCTGCCACCTGGACACCTGTCCGGTCGGCATCGCCACCCAGAATCCGGTGCTGCGCGAGCGGTTCACCGGCAGGCCGGAGTTCGTGGAGAACTTCTTCCTCTTCCTCGCCGAGGAGGTCCGCGGCTACCTGGCCGAGCTGGGCTTCCGGTCGATCGAGGAGGCGATCGGGCAGACCGAGCTGCTCGACCTCACCCCGGCGATCGAGCACTGGAAGGGGCACGGGCTCGACCTCGCGCCCGTACTGCATCTGCCGGAGCTGCCGGCGGACGCCGCGCGGCGCGGGATCCGGGCTCAGGACCACGGCCTGGAGCTGGCGCTGGACAACGAGCTGATCGCGCTCGCCGAGCCGGCGCTGCGCGACCGCACGCCGGTCCGGGTCGAGGTGGCGGTCCGCAACGAGCACCGCAGCGTCGGCGCGATGCTCGGCGGGGAGGTGACCCGCCGCTTCGGCGGTGACGGCCTGCCCACCGACACCGTCGAGTTCCTGCTGCGCGGCACCGCCGGCCAGTCGTTCGGCGCGTTCCTGCCGCGCGGGGTGACCCTACGCCTGCACGGGGACGCGAACGACTACGTCGGCAAGGGCCTCTCCGGCGGCCGGATCGTCGTCCGCCCGGACACCGACGCGCCGTTCGTCGGCGACGACGCCGCCCCCGGCCAGCGCGCCGAGGACCAGATCATCGCCGGCAACACCATCCTGTACGGGGCGACCGATGGCGAGGTCTTCCTGCGCGGCCGGGTCGGTGAGCGGTTCGCGGTGCGCAACTCGGGCGCGGTTGCGGTCGTCGAGGGCGTCGGTGACCACGGCTGCGAGTACATGACCGGTGGCACGGTGGTGGTGCTCGGCGAGACCGGGCGGAACTTCGCCGCCGGCATGTCCGGTGGGACGGCGTTCGTCTGGAACCTCGACCGCCGCCTGGTCAACACCGAGCTGGTGGACCTCTCGCCGTTGCGCGCCGTAGAGCGGGACCTGCTGCACGAGCTGGTGCAGCGGCACTTCGCCGAGACCGACTCGGCGGTCGCCGAGGAGCTGTTGAAGCGCTGGCCGGAGGCGGTGGAGGAGTTCACCGCGGTGGTGCCCCGGGACTACCGCCGGGTGATGGAGATCATGCGGGCCGCCGAAGCCGCCGGCCGTGACGTCGACGACGCGGTCATGAGCGCCCTCGCGCCCCCGGCCGCGCCGGTGCCGCCCGCCCAGCGGGTGGCGGCTCAGGAGGTGGCTCGTGCCTGACCCGAACGGTTTCCTGCGCTACGACCGGCGGCTGCCCGCCCGCCGGCCGGTACCGGTGCGGATCCGCGACTGGCGGGAGGTCTACCCGCCCGCCGGTGAGGAGCTGATCCGCGAGCAGGCCACCCGCTGCATGGACTGCGGCATCCCGTTCTGTCACGACGGCTGCCCGCTGGGCAACCGCATCCCGGACTGGAACGACCTGGTCCGTACCGGCGGCTGGGACGCCGCGGTGGAGTCGCTGCACGCCACGAACAACTTCCCGGAGTTCACCGGCCGGCTCTGCCCGGCGCCGTGCGAGGCGGCCTGCGTGCTCGGCCTCGGCGGCCAGCAGCCGGTCACCATCAAACAGGTCGAGGTGGAGATCGCCAACGCCGCGGTGGCCCGGGGCGGGCTGCGGCCTGTCCCGGCGTCGGCTCCGACCGGGAAGTCCGTCGCCGTGGTGGGCTCCGGCCCCGCCGGGCTCGCCGCCGCCCAGCAGCTCGCCCGCGCCGGTCACGCCGTCATCGTGTACGAGCGTGACGACGCGATCGGCGGCCTGCTCCGGTACGGCATCCCGGACTTCAAGCTGGAGAAGCAGCACATCGACA
>JBARAE010000085.1:0-1928 GCA_049791715.1 Micromonospora sp. | reverse complement strand
GCCTCCGCCGGCGCGGCCCGCGCGGCCGGCGGCCCCCGTGGCGCTTCGACCGCCGCTGAACGCGCGGGTGATCCCGCGGGTCAGCTGCTGCATGAGCACGACGTGCAGGATCATGCCCATCGCGTTCGGCCGGGTCTGCGTGATATAGCGGCGCATCATTCCGGGGATCTTGACGACGCCCCACAACAGGCAGACGACGATGAGCAGGTTCATGATCGCCGCGGGTTCGCCGCCAGGTATCGGCAGGCCGAGCACGCGCAGGTTGCTGTCGGGATTGAGGAAGACCCTCAGCGTGGTGTGCAGGGCGACCGCCTGGATCACGACGATGCCGAGGGTGCCGAGGATCGTGCGCCACCACAGTTTGGCGGCGCCCTCGGTCTGCGGGGTGCCGTGCAGGGCCAGGGCGATGGGTGAGATGCCGACGGCGACGACGAGCACCCCGAGCCGGATGATCCACTGCACGAGGAGGGTGCCGGTGAGCACCGCGATCAGCAGGCCGATGAGCAGCAGCAGGAAGCTGACCGCCGTGGTGCCGGTCTGGCCGTCCAACGCGCTGACCGTGGTGGCGCGGAGCTGGTGCATCGAGCCGGGCGCGGTGATGTCCTGGCTGGTCAATGCGGCGGTGAATGCGTTGGCCAGCCCGATGACGGTGGAGCACAACGGGATGGCGAAGTTGGCGGCGATCAGGCCGATGACCAGGCGGGGGATCAGCTCGCCTGGCCCGACCTGGGACTGGATGGTGTCGCGGCCCATCACCAGGATGGCCGTCCACAGGAACGCCAGCACGTAGCAGACATTCACGATGCCCAGCGACGTGCTGGCGAGCGCGGTGACCTGCGGCAGTTGGGTCACGTCGGGGCTGACGAACGCGGTGACCGACAGCAGCTCCCATAGGGCGTTCAGAGCGCCGATCACGGTCTCGGCGAACCAGGTGAGGATGGGGCCGATGATCTGATCGGCGAGCCAGCCGCCCATGTCAGCCCCCGATCCAGCCCTGCACGACCGCGAGCAGGATCGGCGCGAGAACCGCCAGGGCGTAGCCGATGAGGGCGTTCTTGAACGCGGAGTTGGACTTCTCGATCTCGGTCGGGTCGCCGCCGGCGGCCAGCCGGCGCAGGCCACCGATGGTCAGGAACAACGTGGCGACACCGACCAGCAGCCCGATGATCCAGGACGTGATGTTGCTGATGATGACCGGCAGCGAATTGACGGCCAGGATCTGCGGCCCGGCCGCGTACGCCGGAGCCGCCGCGGTCACGATCGCCAGGAACGCGACCGTGACTGCGGTGATGCGGTAGATGATGCGGCGGAACATGGTGGGCACCTCCCGCCCCGCTTGCGGGGCTCGAATCGGATTTGAGGTGCGCCGCCGGGGATGCGGGGCGGGGCCGTGGGAGCGTCGCTCCTTCCGGCCATGAGGTGATCGGGTGCGAACACGGCCACTCAGGCCGGCCGCGCCCCGATCCCCGGGGCGCCGACACCGGCCGCTTCTCGGTCCGATGTCTTGCCCACGAAGGCCTGCTGTTGGCCGGCCAACACGACGTCCGCCGCCGCGGCGCCACCCACCCGCGACCCAACAGCCCGTCGCTGTTGGGTCGCACCCGCAGCACCGACTCGCTGTTGGGCGGCTGCCATTCGCTGTTGGGTCGCGGCGACCCGTTGTTGGGTCGCGACACCGCGGCGGCGGCGGGGCCGCAGCGGCACGAACGCGAGGGAACCCTCGCGGATCGCCTCCAACAGGCGACGTTCGGCCTTCAACCGCCACGACGAGGCCAGGCTTGACGTGATGCCGATCCGCGCCGCCGCTTGGGCGAGGGTGGCGTGTTCCAGGCGTGTCGCGGCGATCAGGTTCGCCTCGTCGGCGTCGATGACGCCAGCCGCGACGGCACGCGCGAGGACCAGGTCCGGGTGGTCCCACGGCTGGATCG
>JBARAE010000084.1:0-4421 GCA_049791715.1 Micromonospora sp. | reverse complement strand
GGGTGGGCCCCCGCCGAGCCGGCGCCGGGGCATCCGTCCGGGCCCACCTTCCCGGCCCCCGGGCAGCCCGCCGCCGGCCCGGTCCACCCCGCCGGTCAGCCGATCTCCGGTCCTGCCTACCCGGGTTGGCCGGCGCCACCGGGCGCCGCCCCGGCCACGGCTCCCCGCCGCCGCTGGTTGCCCCTGGTGGCGCTCGCCCTGGCCGGTGTGCTGGCCGTGGTCGCCGGGGTGCAGGCGTACCAGATCCACCGGCTGGACGACCGGCTCGCCGCCACCGACCGGCGGCTCGCCGAGGCGCAGGGCGTCGCCGGCACGCGGCTCGACGGCCTGGAGAAGCGGGCGGGGGCCCTGGAGAAGCAGGCCGGGGCCGCCTTCAACCCGGAGGCGGTGGCCAGCGCGGTGCTGCCCAGCGTGTTCCGGGTGCGGGCCGGCCAGTTCACCGGGACGGCGTTCGCGATCGGCAAACCGCCTGCCGCCGGTGGCACCACCCTGCTCACCAACTTCCACGTGGTCGAGGAGGTCTGGAACGGCGGCGGCCGGAAGGTGTTCCTGGAACGGACCGACCAGCGCTTCGAGGCCACCATCGTCAAGGTCGACAAGGCCAAGGACCTCGCCCAGTTGCGGACGACCGCCAAGTTCACCGGTCTGGTGGCCGCCGGCACGCCGGTCAAGTCCGGGCAGCAGATCGTCGTGGTCGGCGCCCCACTCGGCCTGCAGGACAGCGTCACCACCGGGGTGGTGAGCGCGTTTCGCAAGGACGAGGGCGGTTCCGGTCCGGTCATCCAGTTCGACGCGCCGATCAACCCCGGCAACTCGGGTGGGCCGGTGATCAACGGCTCCAAGGAGGTCGTCGGCATCGCCACCGCCAAGGCCCGCGACGCCGAGGGGATCGGCCTCGCGGTCCCGATCAAGACCGCCTGCGACACCTTCAAGCTCTGCTGAACGGTCGCCGCCGACCGCCATTGACCTGGCCGTTCACCCTGGAACAAGGACGCCGATCCATCGGCGGATCCGAACACCGCGGCCCCTCGGGGCCACCCCACGGGGGACCAGCAATCCTGGAGGAAGAGATGTCCCAGCCACCGACCGGGCCGGAGGGCTTCCCGCCGGCCTACCCGCCGCAGCCGCCGCCCGGTCAGCCCGCGGGCGGCACCGTGTACGGCAACCCGTACGGCGCCGGCCAGCCCACGCCCGGGCAGTACGGCTCCCCGCAGCCCACGCCCGGGCCGTACGGCTCGCCGCAGCCCGACCCGACCCTCCCGCAGCAGCCCGTCCAGCCCGCCTCCGCGCCGCCGGTGCCCGGCCAGTACGCCCCAGGCGCGGCCCCGGTGTCCGGCCCGTCGTACACCACGCCGATGTCGGCGCCGCCGATGTCCGCCCCGCCGGTCTCCGGCCCGGGCTTCGACCAGCCGATGTCGGCCCCGCCCGGTGCCGTCCCGCCGTACGGGGCTCCCGCGGCCGGTGCCGGCAAGGGCCGGAGCACGCTCATCCTCGCCGTCGTCGCCGGGCTGCTCTTCGTCCTGGGCGGCGTGATGACCGGCCTGTTCATCACCAAGAACAACGAGCTCAACCGCACCGAGAAGAACCTCACCGCACAGGTCAGCGAGCGGGACGGCACCATCGCCGCGAACAAGCAGGAGATGGACAAGCTCAAGGCCGACCTGCAGACGGTGCGCGACAAGCTCGCCGACACCCAGCAGGACCTGACCGGCACCAAGAACGACCGGGACGAGCAGGCCCGGCAGAAGAAGGTCATCGCCACCTGCCTCGACAAGCTCACCACCGCCATGGCGGCGGCGTCGGCCGGTGACCGGGCGGCCTTCGACAAGGCCAGCAAGGGTCTGGAGAAGGTCTGCGACGAGGCCGAGAACTACCTCTGATCCACCAGGTCAGCAGGGACGGGCCGCCCCGCGCAGCCGGGCGGCCCGTCGTTGTCGACAGGGTCAGGCGGCGCCCGCGGGCCGGCGCGACGGCAGCGCCGTCACACCGGGCGGCGGCAGGCCGGCCGTCGAGGCCAGCAGGGTGCACCAGCCGAGCAGGTGCGGGGCGAGGTCCACACCGAGCGGCGTCCACGAGGCGCGGATCTCGATGTCCCCGGCCGCGGGCGGCCCGGCCAGCTCGCCGAAACGGGTGGACAGGGTCTGGGTGACGGTGCCGCCGATCGCCCGGTGCCGGGCGTCCTGCGCGTCCAGCGCGTCGGTCAGCCAGGTCCAGCCGACGCTCGGCAGCAGCGGGTCGGCGGCGAGGTCCACCTCCAGCTCGGCGGTCACGTAGGTGACCAGCCGCAGGGTGCCCTGCCACGCCTCGTGCCCCGCCGGGTCGTGCAGCAGGATCAACCGCCCGGTGGCCACCTCGTCGCCGTCCCGGAGCACGGCCGCGGAGAGCGCGAACGCGTACGGGGCGAGGCGCTGGGGGGCACCCACCTCCTCCAGCACGATCTCGGACCGGGGGCTCACCGACCGCAGCCCGGCGACCGCGCGGGCGAAGGTTTCCGGGAGCGCGATCGGAGGGGCCATGCCCGGCAGCCTATGCCGCCGTCCGTCCCGTCGCCGTGACGGCGCGCCGAGCGGGCGGTCACGATCATCCGGCGCCGGGACGCCCGGGTACCGCCGTCGCGTACCCGGTCACAAAAGGTGACGGTGCCCGCTGTCGCCGCCCGGCCCCGTGGCACGATTGGCCGCGATGAGCACCGACACCACGGGCACTGTGGCCCGAGACGGAGAACCCCGCCGCGGCGGGCCGGCCGACTCGCCGTTCGTCCGGGCCTGCCGCCGCCGGCCGGGCCCGCACACCCCCGTCTGGTTCATGCGCCAGGCCGGCCGGTCGCTGCCGGAGTACCGCGAGATCCGGGCCAACGTGCCGATGCTGGAGTCGTGCCGCCGCCCGGACCTCGTCGCCGAGATCACCCTCCAGCCGGTCCGCCGGCACGGGGTCGACGCGGCGATCCTGTTCAGCGACATCGTGGTCCCGGTGGCCGCCGCCGGAGTCGACCTGGACATCGTTCCCGGCACCGGGCCGGTGGTCGCCGAACCGGTGCGCACCGCCGACGACGTCGAGCGGATCCGCCGGATCACCCGCGACGACGTCTCCTACGTGGACGAGGCGGTCCGCCTGCTGGTGGCCGAGCTGGGCGACATCCCGCTGATCGGCTTCGCCGGCGCCCCGTTCACCCTGGCCAGCTACCTGGTCGAGGGTGGCCCGTCGCGGACCCACGCGAAGACCAAGGCCCTCATGTACGGCGAGCCGGAGCTGTGGCACGCGCTCTGCGCCCGGCTGGCCGATGTGACCCTGGCCTTCCTGCGGGTGCAGGTCGACGCCGGCGTCTCCGCGGTGCAGCTCTTCGACTCCTGGGCCGGCGCGCTCTCCGAGGCCGACTACCGCCGTTACGTGCTGCCGCACTCGTCCGCCGTGCTCTCCGGGCTGGGCGGCGCGGGCGTGCCGCGGATCCACTTCGGGGTCGGCACCGGTGAGCTGCTCGGCGCGATGGGCGAGGCCGGCGCGGACGTGGTCGGCGTGGACTGGCGTACCCCGCTCGACGTCGCCACCCGCCGGATCGGCCCCGACCTGGCCGTCCAGGGCAACCTCGACCCCGCCGTGCTGCTCGCCCCCTGGCCGGTGGTGGAGGCCGAGGTGCGGCGGATCCTCGACCAGGGGCGGGCCGCCCCGGGTCACGTGTTCAACCTCGGTCACGGCGTGCTGCCGGAGACCGACCCCGACGTGCTGACCAAGGTGGTCGCGCTGGTGCACGAGCTGTCCACGCGACCTGTCGAGTAAGGGAGCTGACCGTGCGGCAACCGTGGCGGATGGCGATCATCGGTGGGGGGATCACCGGGCTGGCCGCAGCCGTCCGGTTGCGTGACCACGCCCCGGCCGGCACCGAGATCACCGTCTACGAGCAGTCCGGCCTCCTCGGCGGCAAGCTGCGCACCGGCGAACTGGCCGGTCGAGCCGTCGAGTTCGGCGCCGAGTCGTTCCTGATGCGCGACCCGGCCGGCGGGGAGTCCGCAGCGGTGACCCTGGTCCGCCGGGTCGGGCTGGCCGACGCGATCGTCCACCCCACCGTCGGGCAGGCCGCGCTGGCCGTCGACGGCCGGCTGCGCCCCGTCCCCGGCGGCACCCTGGTGGGCGTACCGGGGGATCTGGAGAAGGTGGCCGCGGTCGCGACCCCGGCCGCGGACGCCGACCGCGACGGCGGCGGTCCGCTGCTCGGCCCGGACGACGACGTGGCGGTCGGCGCGCTGGTCCGCGAGCGCCTCGGCGGCCAGGTGGTGGACCGCCTGGTCGACCCGATGCTCGGCGGGGTCTACGCCGGCCGGGCCGACGACCTGTCCCTGGTCACCACCATGCCGGCGCTGGCCCGGGCGGCCCGGGTGGAGCACACCCTGGTCGGGGCGGTACGCGCCGCGCAGGCGGCCGCGCCG
>JBARAE010000083.1:0-1929 GCA_049791715.1 Micromonospora sp. | reverse complement strand
GGCGGCGGCTGACCGCGGCGTAGGCCGGCCAGCGTTCTGCCCACGGCGGATCTGCCGCCGGCAGAATCGCTGGGAACCGTCCGCCGGCCGCCGCAGGCTGGAAGCGCCGGTCCCGGGGCGTGCGAGTCGCCCGCCGGCCAGCGTGGGAGGCGGTCGCGATGATGATCGGGCACGGCGTGTGGATGCTGGACGGCGAGCAGCGGGCCTTCGGTGACCAGGTCTTCGAGCGGCTGCTGCGGGAACGGATCATCTTCCTCGGCACCGAGGTCACCGAGGCCTCGGCGAACCAGATCTGCGGACAGATCCTGCTGCTCGCGGCGGAGGATCCCGACCGGGACATCTACCTCTACATCAACTCGCCCGGCGGCTCGGTCAGCGCCGGGATGGCCGTCTACGACACGATGCGCTACGTCAAGAACGACGTGGCGACCCTGGCGCTGGGCCTCGCCGGGTCGATGGGGCAGTTCCTGCTCTGCGCCGGGGCGGCCGGGAAGCGGTTCGCACTCCCCCACTCGCGGATCATGATGCACCAGCCCTCCGGGGGGATGGGCGGCACGGCCGCCGACATCACCATCCAGGCGGAGAACATGCTGCACGTGAAGCGGACGATGCAGGAGCTGATCGCCCAGCACAGCGGGCGCACGCTGGAGGAGATCCAGCGCGACTGGGACCGGGACCGCTGGTTCACCGCGGAGCAGGCGCGCGAGTACGGCCTGATCGACCAGGTCGTCACCCGGGCGGAGCAGATTCCGGCCTGACGGGCGCAGGTTCCGCCGGCCGGCACGGGGCGGCCGGCGGGGTCAGCCCGCCGGCCGCCGGTCGTACGTGGGGATCAGGGCAGGTCGACGAACTCGCCGAGGAAGCCCCGCGCACTCGGGGTGTCCATCCGGTACGCCACGTTGGTGGCGTAGCACGGGCTGTCGCCGGTGATGGTGGTCCCGGCCAGCACCAGCTTGCCGTCGATGGTGGCGAAGTTCGGGCCGCCGGAGTCGCCGTAGCAGGCGCCGCCGTAGTCCCGGCTCTCCTCCATGCCCAGCCGGAGCCAGGTCTTGTTGAGGGCGTCGAATCCGAGTTCGGCCTTCATCCGCACGCCGCCACCCGGGTGGGTCTGACCGCCGGGGCCGTTCAGCGCCTCCTCGGTGCCGTACCCCATGACCTGCCAGGTCGTCGCGTCCAGTGCCCGGGGGCCCATCGCGTCGAACTGCCCGGCGGTGGGCAGGGTGGCGGGGGTGAAGGGCCAGCGCTTGGCGAGGTCGGTGGCCTGGGTGTCGCTGAACTCGATGACGGCGATGTCGTGCGCGTCGGCCGAGTTGCCCGGGTAGTCGGGGCTGGTGTGCTCGGTGCCCTGGACGCCGACCGTGGTGGCGATCTGGGACGGGGTCAGTCCCTCGGCCTTGGCCTTGTCCAGCGCGCCCTGCACGTCCTGCGCGAGCGAGACGTAGAACGTGACGCCGGGCGACCAGTCGGTGGTGCAGTGGGCGGCGGTGAGGAAGGTGTTCCGGTCGACCATCGTGCCGGAGCAGTACCAGTCGATGGTCTCGGAGACGCCGTCCCCGTCACGGTCCCACTGGACCAGCAGGGCGCCCACTTCGTGGCGCTCGGGGGCGGGCTGTGCGTTGTAGGTGTTGATGGCCGACGCCGGGGTGGCGGCGGCCATGACCGTGGCGACCGCCGCGGTCGTCAGGGATGCGAGCAGTGCGGAACGACGCAAAGGATCCTCCGATGCCAGGGGAGACAGGTGTCCCGTGGGGTGTTCGAGGTATCGACGACGGGCCGGCGCCGGACGCGCCCCCTCGATCGCGTCCGACAACCCGTCCCGGGGTGGCCGCGACGTGCCGGTCCTCGATATATGCCGGAGCCTATGACCGTCGGGACCGGTTCCGCACCGTGTGTCGGGCGCAGCGCGTTCCGGCGAATTGTTGTTACATC
>JBARAE010000082.1:0-2060 GCA_049791715.1 Micromonospora sp. | reverse complement strand
CCGATGGCGGATTCTCGTGCCCGTAGAGAGCCTTCACCCATTCGTCCTTCGTGAGACGAAGCGCTTCCTGCTCGATCTCGATGCGCCGAGCGGCAGTGGTCTTCCCGGTGCATGGGAGTCCCACAGTCAGGAACAGTGTTGGTTGCCTCATCATCACCCACTTCCGGCCGAACCGACCGCCTCATCATTGCCGACATCCGCTCATGCCGCCGTCCGTGCGCGCAGGTAGACGACGAGCCGTCACGCTCGGTGTTCGGCGTCCCGTGGTGCCCGGCATCCTGAACTGCCGATGTGCGTGCGGGGGGCTTGAGGGGTCGCAACGGCGATGAGTTTCGTCATGGTGTCCAGTCTGTATTCCATGCACCGGATCTCCCGACTCTCAGGGAGAGCGTCATGACCGCTACGTACAGGAGGCAAGCGTGAAGCTTCTTCTCACGTCCGCAGGCGTCCAGAACCCGAGCATCCGCGATGCGCTGGTCGACCTGCTCGGCAAGCCGATCGCCGACTCCAGTGCCCTCTGCATCCCTACGGCGGCCCACCCCATGGGCGGGCCAGCCTCGGCCTGGCGCTTCATCACCGGTCAGACGCCGCTACCCATGTGCGGCCTGGGCTGGAAGTCGCTGGGCGTCCTTGAGCTGACAGCGCTGCCCAGCATCGGCGAGGAGCGGTGGGTCCCCTGGGTCCGGGAGGCTGACGTCATGCTCGTGGCCGGCGGTGATGCGACGTACCTGTGCCACTGGATGCGGCAGTCCGGGCTGGCGGACCTCCTGCCGTCGCTGCGGGACACCGTCTGGGTGGGGTTGAGTGCTGGGAGCATGGTGCTGACCCCCCGGATCGGTGCGGACTTCGTCGAGTGGCAGTCCGCGCCCGACGACCGCACACTGGGGGTCGTCGACTTCTCGATCTTCCCGCACCTAGGTCTCGAGCCGGACAACACCATGGCTGGTGCCGAGAGATGGGCGGCCGAGATCGCGGGTCCGGCGTACGCAATCGACGACCAGACGGCCATCAAGGTGACCGACGGCACCGTCGAGGTCGTCTCCGAGGGGCACTGGAAGCTGTTCCCCGCGTAGCCGCGGGCCAACAGTGATCGGCGTGGCGAAGCGCCCGCTCATAGCCGACAAGAGGGTTCCCACGGCGAATCCGTGCCATCGAGCGTGTGGCCACCCGTCGGGCCGTGGCGGGCAGCCCACGTAATAGCGATGAATAGCGATGGGATCTTGGTTGTACTAGTCTTCGCGTCATGGCCTTGCGTCCGGACCAGTTCTATGACCACGCGGTGGCCGTCGCCGACAGCGAGCGGCGGCTTCCGCTGGCGCGCATGACGGGATGGGACATCAGCCCGTTCGAACAGGATGGATTGCGCGTCGCGCCGCTGCGCCCGCCGGTGCTGCCTGAGCCCGCCCGGCACGGCGAGGATCCGGCGGAGTGCCGGAACTGCCAGGAGCGCGACGAGGGAATCTGGTTCAACGATCACTGGCGGCTGGCCCGCGTCCCGGGAGTGGGCGTGCCGCTGGTGCTGATGCTGTACCCGCGCGATCACTATGACATGGCGGATCTCCCCGACGATCTCGCCGCGGAGCTGGGACTGCTGACCACGCGAATCGTCCGCCACGTGCAGGCTCTGCCGCACATCTCGCGAGCCCACGTCTACCGCATCGGCGACGGCGGCGCTCACCTGCACGTTTGGTTCTTCGCCCGGCCGGAGGGCCAGGCGCAGCTCTACGGATCCTGGCTGGTCGTCTGGGACGACCTCCTGCCGGAGTATCCCGCCGATATCGCCGAGGCGGACGCCGCGATCGTGGCTGATGCCCTGGTCGCCTCGCATGGGGGCCGCCGAACGGCCGCCACCCCACCGCGTGCCTGACCGGCTGATCCGCAGCAGCAACCGCTCCCGTCACCGCCGCGCCGCCAGCCTCATCTGCCGCGATCAGCGCGCGGAGGTGTCGCAGATCAGTTGGCGGACGACTGTTGCGCATCAGTCGACGGAGGATACAGCCTCACCCGTAGCAGTTGCCGAATTGCGCTCTATCAGATCAAGGCGGCCCGCAAAGCGGGCC
>JBARAE010000081.1:0-2274 GCA_049791715.1 Micromonospora sp. | reverse complement strand
GCAGTACGGCGATCACCAGGTAGATCGGCGCGACCAGGCTGCGCAGCAGCAGCGCGAGGATGAGCGCGATCAGGCCGGCCGCCACCGGCAGGATCACCGACAGGTCGCGGTTGTTGGCCGAGTTGATGTCCGCGAAGATCGCGGTGGGTCCGCCGACCAGCGCCCGGGTTCCGTCCGGGGCCGCCGCGTGCAGGGCGTCGCGCAGGTCCTCGCGGACCAGGGTGATCGCCTCGTTGGAGACCGGGTTCTCGTTGAGCAGCAGGTTGACCCGGGCCACGCTCGGGTCGGTGCCGCGCTCCGGAGGCTGTGCCCGGCCCACTCCCGGCGCCTTGGCCGCGGCCGCCGCGAAGTCGGTGACCTGTTGCTCGGTCAGCGGCGACCCGTTGCCGGTGGTCAGGTAGACCTCGGTGGGGGCGAGCGCACCGGCGGCGAACCCGCGCTGCAGGTCCTTCGCGGCCTTCGCCGACTCGGTGTCCTGCGGGAAGCCGGCGCTGAAGTCGTAGTCGGCCTTGTAGCCGAGCACGCCCGCGGCGAGCGCGACCAGCAGGGCGCCGGAGGCCGCTGCGACGAGCGCGGGCCGGCGGCCGATGGCGGTGCCGAGCCGGTGGGCCATGGTGGCCTTGGGGGCACGCTGCCAGGCCTTGGACGGCCAGAAAACGTACCGGCCGAGCAGCGAGACGACCGCCGGGACGAGCGTGAGCGAGGTGATCAGCATGACGCCGACGGCGATGGCGAGCGCCGGGCCGAGCGAGCCGAAGAAGCCCAGGGACGCGAGGAGCAGCACGAGGAACGCGACGATGACCGCTCCGGCGGCCGAGGTGATGACCTCGCCGACCCGCTGGACGGAGATGACCATCGCGGTGCGCTTGTCGTCCCCGGCGCGCAGCCGCTCGCGGTAGCGGAAGAGCAGGAACAGGATGTAGTCGGTGCCGATGCCGAACAGCACGATCAGCAGGATCGTCTGCAGGTCCTGGCTGACGTTGAGGTCGAAGGCCTTGCCCGCCGCGGCGACCAGTCCGCTCGTGACGGTCATGACGACGCCGATGACCACCACCGGCAGCAGCGCGGCGATGGGGCTGCGGAAGATGATCAGGATCAGTCCGATGATCAGGATGATCGTCGCGATGCCGACCACCGAGAAGGCCTTGTTGAAGGTGTCCTCGTTGTCGACGAAGCTCGCCACGTCGCCGGCCACGCCGGCGGTCAGCCCGCTGTCGCCCAGCTCCGGGCCGATGGCCGATCGCAGATCGCGTACGGCGTCGAGCAGCGCCGGGTCGTCGGGCGTGGGAGCGTCGAGCCCGACGGTGACCACCTGCACCGACTTGTCCGGCGCGACGGCGGGTGGACCGGTCAGGTAGCTGGACGTGTGCGAGATGTTCCTGCCCTTGAGCGCCTGGGCGAGCTGGCCGACCTTCGTCTCGTCGGCCGGCGTGAGCGGCTGCCCGTCGGAGCGCTTGACGACGATGCTCGCCGTGGCGGTGGCCTGCTGCGGGAACGCCTTCTTCCCGAGCTCGGTGGCCTGCACGGACTCGTAGGAGTGGGGCAGGAAGGTCTCCTGATCGGCGGAGGTGATGTCGCTCAGGGACGGTGTGGTGGCGATGATGGCGGCGGCCGCGAGCACCCAGCCGGCGATCACCCACCAGGCTTTGCCTACGACGAATCAGCCCAGCCGCTCGAACATGGTTTTCCCCCGTGAGTTCGACACAATCGACGTCTGGGGTCCGGGGTGCCCGTGGGGCACTCGCCCGTCACCCTGCCGGGCAGTCTTGACTACCCGTTGTGCAGCCTACCGTCGCGCGGCAATCCATTTCGGACTCCTCAGATATGAGGACACCGTGAGTCTCAGCCGTTCAGGTACGCGAGCACCGCCAGCACTCGCCGGTTGTCGTCATCGGACGGCGGCATCCCCAGCTTGCTGAAGATGCTGTTGATGTGCTTGCTGACCGCCTTCTCGGTGACGAACAGCCGCCCGGCGATCGCCCCATTCGACCGCCCCTCCGCCATCAACCCCAACACCTCCCGCTCCCGCCCGGTCAACTCCCCCAACCGCTGCGGCCCGGAGTTCCGGGCCAGCAACGCGGCCACCACCTCGGGGTCCATCACCATGCCGCCATCGGCCACCCGCCGCACCGCGTCGATGAACTGCCCGACGTTCGACACCCGGTCCTTGAGCAGGTAGCCGACTCCCCCAGCCCGGTCGGCGAGCAGTTCCCGCGCGTACAGCTGCTCGACGTGCTGGCTCAGCACGAGGATCGGCAGACCGGGCAGCTGCGC
>JBARAE010000080.1:0-2168 GCA_049791715.1 Micromonospora sp. | reverse complement strand
GGGCCTGGCGGACCTGCTCCGGCCAGGCGCCCCCGGTCACCCCGGCCGCGCCGTCGACGCCGACCGGCACCGGGCCGATCCGGTCGCGCAGCTCCAGCACGAGGCGCTCGGCGCCCTTCTTGCCGATGCCGGGCACCCGGGTCAGCGCGGCGGTGTCGGCGTTGGCGATGGCCTTGCGGACCGCGTCCGGGGTGTGCACGGCGAGCACCGCCTGGGCGAGCCGGGGACCTACCCCGCTGGCGGTCTGGAGCAGCTCGAAGAGCTGTTTGGCGTCGTCGTCGGCGAAGCCGTAGAGGGTCAGCGAGTCCTCCCGGACCACCAGGCTGGTGGCGAGCCGGGCCGGCTGGCCGACCCGCAGCTCGGCGAGGGTGCCGGGGGCGCACTGCACCGCCAGGCCGATCCCGCCGACCTCCACCACGGCATGGTCCGGACCGGTCGCGGTCACCGTGCCGCGCACGCTGGCGATCATCGTGCTCCTCCTCGTCGTGCCCGTTCGGCCGCGGCGGCCAGCTTGGATCGGGTCCCGCCGCGCCAGACGTGGCAGATGGCCAGCGCCAGGGCGTCCGCCGCGTCGGCCGGCCGTGGCGGCTCGGACAGTCGCAGCAGCCGGGTCACCATGGCCGTCATCTGCGCCTTGTCCGCCTGACCGGAACCGGTCACCGCGGCCTTCACCTCGCTCGGGGTGTACGTCTGCACCGGGAGTCCGGCCCGCGCCCCGGCCAGCACGGCGATCCCGCTGGCCTGGGCGGTGCCCATCACGGTGCGGACGTTGTGCTGGCTGAACACCCGCTCGACGGCCACCGCGTCGGGCCGGTGCTCGGCGACCAGGTCGGTGAGCGACCGGTCCAGGTGCAGCAGGCGCAGCGGCAGTTCGTCGGCCGGGTCGGTGTAGACGACGTAGTAGGCGACCAGCGTGCAGGGGCGGCCCGGCACGCCCTCAACCACGCCGACGCCGCACCGGGTCAGCCCGGGGTCGACGCCGAGCACGCGCACGCCGCCTCCTCCCCAGCCGTCAGCAGTACGTGTGTTCGACACCCTACTGGTCCGCCCCGTCCGGCACCCGGGGGGACACGCCGGACGAGGACGCGGGGCGCCGGGCGTGCCTCTGGTCGGGCCGGACGGTCGGAGGCCGACGGGTACGCGAACCGCCGGCCGACCGCGCGGGTCGTGTCACCCCCGAGGCGACCCACGGCGGACGGTCCACACTGACGGGGACCGGAGTATGTGTCGCCGCCCCATGTGCCGCGGGCCACACAGCTCGTAACTTCTTGCGCCATGACGGCAGAACCCGTGGCGGTCCCCCACGTCGTACACGTCGACCTCTCGGGTCGTAACGCACTGGTGACCGGTGGTGGCAGCGGTATCGGTCGGGCCTGCGCCCTGCGGCTGGCGGTGGCCGGCGCGACGGTGCTGGTGGTCGACCGCAACGTGGAGGCGGCCAAGGCGGTCGCTGCCGAGGCGGGCGGACGGGCCGAGGGGGTCGACCTGTCCGACCTGTCGGCGGTGGACCGGCTCGACGCCGACGTGGACATCGTGGTCAACAACGCGGGGTTGCAGCACGTCGCGCCGGTGCAGGACTTTCCCACCGACCGCTTCGCCTACATCCAGCGGGTGATGGTGGAGGCCCCGTTCCGGATCATCCGGCGGGCGCTGCCGCACATGTACGCCGAGGGCTGGGGCCGGATCGTCAACATCTCCTCCGTGCACGGGCTGCGCGCCTCGCCCTACAAGTCGGCCTACGTGTCGGCCAAGCACGCCCTGGAGGGGCTGTCGAAGGTGGTGGCGCTGGAGGGCGCGGCCCACGGAGTGACGGCCAACTGCATCAACCCGGCGTACGTGCGTACCGCCCTGGTGGAGAGCCAGATCGCCGACCAGGCGGCCACCCACGGCATCGGCGAGGACGAGGTGGTCGAGAAGATCATGCTGGCGCGCGCGGCGATCAAGCGGCTGATCGAGCCCGAGGAGGTGGCGGAGCTGGTGGCGTACCTGTGCACCGCGCCGGCCTCCTTCATCACCGGCGCCTCGATCGCCCTCGACGGGGGCTGGACGGCCAACTAGTGGCCTCGCGCACAATGTCGGTCATGTCGTCGCCGGTCGAGTTCCTCGAACTGCTGGCCCGGGAGGCGGCCGCGGTCGAGTTCGAGGGACCGCTGGTCGCCGCCGGGGCC
>JBARAE010000079.1:0-5017 GCA_049791715.1 Micromonospora sp. | reverse complement strand
CCCTGGTCCGGCACGGCCGGCTGGCCGGCGCCGGGGTGTCCCCACCGGGTGTCCATCCACGACCGACGCTGGCGGCGATCCGGGCGACCGCGGAGACGGTCCTGCCCGGCCACGGCCCGGTCCCGCGAGCCTCCGCCGAGGAATCCGAACGGATCCTGTCCTGGTTGGAGCGACCGGAGACGCGGCTGGTGGAGATCTCGTCCGGCTGGTCGTCGCCGATCGCCGGTGCGGGGCGGTTCCGCGACCTGTTGATCAAGGCGGAAAACGCCTCGTCCCACCAACTCTCGACCGAACGCTCATGACCAAGTGACCGATCGGACTACGTCAACTCCCTTAGGCTGTTAGAGAAGTGCAGTCCTGCCCGTTTCGCGGGCCTGCTCCCGTTCGTCGGTGACGGCGACCGCGGGGCCAGGGTGAGGAGGTGTCCCAGGTGGACGTCGACGCCGGACACGGCGCCGCCCTGGGGGGCGCCCTTCCGACCCAGCCCGGCGAGCTGCCGCTGACCCGCCGGTTGCGCTCCCTGCTCACCTGGCCCACCACCGACACCGACCCGGTCAGTGCCCTGATCCGCACCCACCGGAGCATCCACGCCAGCGCCGACTCGTCGGTGCTGCGCCGGGCCTACACCATCGCGGAGAACATGCACCGCGGCCAGTTCCGCAAGAGCGGCGAGCCGTACATCACCCACCCGCTCGCGGTCGCCGAGATCTGCGCGGAGCTGGGCATGGACACCACCACCCTGGTCGCCGCGCTGCTGCACGACACCGTGGAGGACACCCGCTACACGCTCCAGGCGCTGGCGGAGGACTTCGGCCGCGAGGTGGCCCACCTGGTCGACGGGGTGACCAAGTTCGACAAGGCGTTCTACGGGAAGGTCGCCGAGGCGGAGACCATCCGCAAGATGATCATCGCGGCCGGCAAGGACGTCCGGGTTCTGATCATCAAGCTGGCCGACCGGGTGCACAACATGCGTACCCTCGGGGCCCGCTCGCCCGCCTCCCGGCAGCGCATCGCCCGGGCCACCCAGGAGGTGCTGGTCCCACTCTGCGACCGGCTGGGCATCCAGACCTTGAAACGCGAGCTGGACGACGTGGTGCTGCTGCACCTGGAGCCCGACGAGCACGCCCGGATCGCCCGGCACGTGCACGACCGGCCCGGCTGGGACGCGTACCTCGACGATGTGGTGGCCCAGGCGAAGGTGGCGCTCCGCCGCAGCCGGGTGGACGCGGAGGTCTCCCCCCGACCCCGGCACCTCTACTCGATCTGGAAGGACACCGTGGCCGGCGGCCACGCCGCCCCGTTCGACCTGCCCCGCATCGCCATCGTCGTGGACGGTCCGGCCACCGACTGCTACGCCGCGCTCGGCGCCGTCCACGGCCTCTGGCGGCCGATGCCCGGCCGTTTCAAGGACTACATCGCCTCCCCGAAGAACAACCTCTACCGCTCGCTGCACACCAGCGTCTGCGGCCCGCAGGACCGCACGGTGGAGGTGCTGATCCGTACGGAGGAGATGCACCGCTCCGCGGAGTACGGCATCGCCGCCCACTACCGTTTCCCCCGCGCCGCCGGGCGGGACGCCGACCGGGCCGACGAGCTGGCCTGGTTGCGCCGGGTGCTCGACTGGGAGCAGGAGACCGCCGACCCCGCCCAGTTCCTCCAGTCGCTGCGGTGCGACCTGGCCGAGGCGCAGATCCAGGTGGTCGCCGACGGCCGGCAGATCGTCCTGCCCGCCGGGGCGACGCCGGTGGATCTGGCGTACGAGCTGGGCGCCGAGCGGGGCGACCACTGCCTGGCGGCGCGGATCAACGGACGGCTGGCGCCGCTCTCCTCCGAGCTGGCGGAGGGCGACGTGGTGGAGATCTTCACCGAGTCCGACGCGGAGAGCGGCTTCGAGGTCGACGTGGCTCCCCGCGGCCCGCGCCGGGAGTGGCTCGGCTTCGTCAAGTCGCCGCACGCGCAGATGCAGATCAACCGTTGGTTCGCCGACCACACCGAGCCGGGCATCACCATTGCCGACAAGGTACGCCTCGGCCGCGCCACGATCGGCCTCGCGCTGCGCAAGCACGACCGGGGACTGGCCAGCGACCTGCCGCTGCTGCGGCTCTCCGAGGAGCTGGGCTACCCGGACCTGGAGACCCTGCTGGTGGCGGTCTTCGACCGGGCGATCGAGCCGGACGCGGTGGTCCAGCAACTCATCGATCTCGTCGACCACCGGCAGTAGGGCGAACGCCGCCCACACGGCGGGCCGGTCCGGCCACTAGCCTGGACCCATGATCCCCCGCTCGCGCGCCACCGGACGGGCCTTCGCGTACCAGGTCTTCTACCGGCTGCCCGTCCCGCTGCGCCGCCGGCTCGTGCGGCTCGCCGTGCCGAAGTACATCGTCGGCGCGGTCACCCTGGTCTGGGACACCGAGGCCGAGGGGGCGAGCCGGCTGCTGCTGCTGCGCCAGCCGCCCGGCTACAGCTGGACGCTCCCGGCCGGGCTGCTGCAACGCGGTGAGGCGCCGGTGGTCGGCGCCGCCCGCGAGCTGTTCGAGGAGTCGGGCATCCGGCTCTCCCCCGAGCGGCTGCGCCCGGCCGTCCCGAACGCGGTGGTGCACGCGAAGGGCTGGGTGGACGTGGTGTTCGAGGCGGAGGTGCCCGCGTCGAGCACCGAGCTGGTGGTCGACGGCGCGGAGGTCTTCGAGGCGGCCTGGCACCGGCTGGACGACCTGCCCCAGCTGAGCCGCGCCACGGCCGCGCTGCTCGGCCGGTACGGCATCGGCCCGCAGGCCGACGAGAGCTCCCGGCGGGTATGACCGCCTACCGGGCGGACGTCGGCGGTCCCGGGACCGCTTCCGCCGGTCCGGCGTGGCGGACAGCGGGCGAGGTCTGCGCGGTGGTGCTCGCCGCGGGCGAGGGCACCCGGCTGCGGCCGCTGACCGAGCGGGTACCGAAGGCGCTCTGCCCGGTCGGGAACGTGCCGCTGCTGGGCCGGGTGCTGGACCGGCTGGCCGGACTCGGCCTCACCGGGCCCGACCGGGTCGCGGTGAACGCCTGCTACCTGGGTGACCAGGTGGTGGCGCACGTCGCGGCACGCGCCCACCTGTCGGTCGAGCCGGGCGAACCACTCGGCACCGCCGGCGGCCTGGGCAACCTTCGGGAGTGGATCGCCGGCCGGGGCGTCCTGGTCGGCAACGCCGACGCGTACCTGGCGGATCCGCAGGCCGCACCGGGCCCGGACATCGCCGCGCTGCTGGACGGCTGGGACGGGCGGAGCGTACGGCTGCTCGGCCAGCCGGCCGACGACCCGGCCGCGCCGGGCACGTTCAGTGGTCACCGTTTCGTCGGTTTCTCGCTGCTGCCGTGGCGGCTGGTCCGCGATCTGCCGGCCAGTTTCGGGGACCTGGTCCGGACGGTGTGGCGGCCGGCGGAGGCGGCGGGTGCGCTGGAGGTGGTGCCGTACCGGGGCACCTTCTACGACACCGGGACCCCGGCCGACTACCTGGCGGCGAACCTGCACGCGGCCGGCGGCGGCAGCCTGGTCGACCCCTCGGCCACCGTCACCGGCCAGGTACGCCGGGCGGTGGTCGGCGCCGGTGCGACCGTCCGCGGTGCGGTGACCCGGGCGGTGGTCTGGCCCGGCGCCACGGTGCAGGCCGGCGAGCAGCTCACCGAGGCGATCCGCGCGGGCACCGACCTGACGGTCCCGGCGGGCCGGCGGTAGCGGGATCGACCGGCCGGGACCGGCGTGCCCGGGCGAGCCTCTAGCATGGGCGACGACGCCGACGAACGGAGAATTGTCCCGTGATCACCGCGATCGTGCTGATCGACTGCGCCACCGATTCGATCCCCGAGGTGGCCGAGACCCTGGCCAACCTGCCCGGCGTCAGCGAGGTCTACTCGGTGGCCGGCCACGTCGACCTGATCGCCATGGTCCGGGTCCGCGAGTTCGATCAGATCGCCCAGGTCATCGCGGGCAGCATCTCCAAGGTGCCCGGGGTGCTCAACACCGAGTCGCACATCGCCTTCCGGGCGTACTCGCAGCACGACCTGGAGGAGGCCTTCGCGATCGGTCTGGCGAACGCCGACTGACCTGAACGCGTGGTGGCCGGCCCGCCCCGGAGGGCGGACCGGCCACGATCGGCCGTACGGAGCGTCAGCTGGCGCTCGGGGCCGGCGCGGTCTCCGTGGTGCCCGGGGTCGGCGACTCGCTGGTGCCGCCCGGAGTCGGGGACTCGGTGCCGCCCGGAGTCGGCGACTCGGTGCCACCCGGCGTAGCGCTGCCGCTCGGGCTCGCCGTGCCGCTGGCGCTGGTCTGCGGGACCGGAACGCCCAGGGTCTGGGCCAGGGCCGTCAGCGCGTCGAGGTGCGCCTGCAGCACCGGCAGGGCGTCCTGGGCCAGCTGGACCACCGACTGCTCGGAGCCCTGCGAGATCTCGGTCTGGGTGGCCTGGATGGCCTGGACGTGACCGGCCAGCTCCGCGGTCACCCACGCCTTGTCGAACTCGGCGCCGCTGGTGCTGTTCAGCTTGTCGACCACCTGCTGCTGGTCGGCGGTGGGCTGCGTGGGCAACTGCACGTTGAGCTGCTTTGCGGTGCTCTGCACCGTCTGGTCCAGCTGCGTGTGGTCCGTCACGAACTGCTTGCCCAGGTCCTTGACCTGCGTGTTCTGGCCCTTCTGCTGCGCCAGGTTGCCCGTGACGATTTCCGCCAGATTCACCTGGTGCAGGGCCTGCAGGTACTGGGTGTCCTGGGTCGACGGCTGTGCCGCGGCCTGCGCCGCCGCCGCGGGTGCCAGCCCGACCATCACGAGGGCGGCCAGCAGTCCGAGGCGTTTGATACCCAACATTGTTCCCCCCCTTTTTCGTTGGACCGCACGGATACCCGGCTGACCGGGGATATTCCTGCGATTCCACCCGTCCGTGCCGGGGGGCGGCGGGACGCCGGAGCGGGACCGGCGGGCACGAAGACGTACGGCGGGACGGACCTCTGCCGTCGGGCCACGACGACGCCGGAAAACGGACGTGGCGCCCGC
>JBARAE010000078.1:0-8710 GCA_049791715.1 Micromonospora sp. | reverse complement strand
ACCCGGCGCGGCCGGGACCTCCGGCCCTGCCGGACGCGGCCCTTCCGGCCGACCATGGAGACGCTGTCCGACCTGGGGAGATGAGATCTGTGTGCAATTACTGCGGCTGCCGGGACTTTCCGCTGATCGGCCGCCTCTCGGCCGAGCACGAGGAGATCGCCAACGCCGCCGGCCGGCTGCGGACCGCGATCACGGAGGGCCGCGGTGACCTGCTGACTCGCCTGGACGACCTGGTCGACCTGCTGCTGCCGCACACCAGCACCGAGGAGAGCGGCCTCTTCACCGAGCTGCGCGACGAGGGAAGCCTCGCCGAGGCGGTCGAGCAGCTCTGCGCCGAACACGACGACATCCACGGCGTGCTCGGCGCGATCGACCGGGACGCCCCGGACTGGCCCGCCGTGCTCGCCGCGCTCGACCGGCTCCACCGGCACATCGACAACGAGGAGCACGGACTCTTCCCCGCCGCCGTCATCGCGCTGCCGATCAGCGCCTGGGACCGGATCACGCCGACCACGGTGTAGGGGCCGGAACGGCGGTGGGCGGTGGTACCGGATGCCACCGCCCACCGTCGTTCCCCGCGGCCCTCACCCCAGGTGCAGGGCCATCGCGAGGAACGCCGCGCCGATCGACGCCACCAGGATGCCGAGCGCGGTGACCAGCGCGGTGATCTGCCACGCCTGGTACGCCCCGAGCAGCGCCCCGCGCAGCGTCTGACCCATGAACGCCGTCTCCCGCAGCCGCGCGAGCCGCTCGTCGGCGCGCCCGGCGGCCAGGCACTCGTCGGCGATCTCGGCGTAGGTTCGGCCGCCGGTGGCCTTCTCGACGTGCTCGGCGATCAGGTCGGAGTAGGCCCTGGCCTGAACCCCTGTGCGGACCGGCGTGCCGGCGTACCGGGCGAGGTCGCCGGGCAGCCCGGCGCCGGACGGGAAGGCGATCTTCTGACTGGTGAGCTCGTGGGTGATGCTCCGCCGGCCGATGAGCCCCTGCGCGATCATCACGGGGCCGGCGGTGAGGAGTACCACTCCAACGGTGGTGAGCAGTAACGAGATCATGTCCTCAGGCTGCGCCGTCCCGGTCGGGCGCAGCAGAGCAGGAGGTCCCCCTCCGACCCCGGACGGAGGTCCCGCCCGTACGACTTCTGCGCGCTCACCAGTGGGTGTCGCCGGAGCCGTCGATCGGCACCTCGATCAGGTGTGGCCGGCGTCGGCCCAGGGCGGTCCGCAGCGCCCAGCTCACCTCGTCCGCCCGCTCCACCCGGTACCCGGTCACGCCGTACCCGCGGGCCAGCGCGACGGCGTCGATGCCCGGCACCCGCAGGCCCGGTACCCCGGAGACGCCGAGGAAGTCGCAGTAGTCCTCCAGCACGGCGTACCGGTCGTTGCGCAGCACGACGACCGTGACGGGAACGTCGTACCGGGCGGCGGTCCAGAGCGCCGGAAGGCAGTACTGCAGGGCGCCGTCGCCGACGACGGCCACGACCGGCCGGTCCGGGTCGGCGAGCTGCACACCGATCGCGGCCGGGACGCCGAAGCCGAGGCTGGCCCCGGCGGGGCTGTAGAAGCCGCCCGCCCGGGAGAAGCGGATCTGGTCCTGGCAGTCCCGCATGTTCGACACGGACTCGCAGACCACCACCCCGTCCGGCGGCAGCACCCGGGCGATGGCGGCGTACACGGCGGCGGCGGTGAGCGAGGTCGCGGGATCGACCGGCTGCGGCTGGGGACCGGTCGGCGGTGCGGGGCGATCGGCGGCGGCCACCTCGTGGGCGAGCCCGCTGAGGACGGCGACCGGGTCGCCGACGAGGGCCTCGCCGTACGGGGCGCGGGCCGCCTCCTGCGGGTCGTCGGTGACGAACACGAGCTCGCTTCGGTCGAACACAGCGGCCGGGACGTGCGGGTAGTACCGGAACACCGTCGCCCCGGCCACCAGCACCAGGTCGTGCCCCTGCAGAGCCTTCCCGACGCCCGCCTCGGTGGCCGGGAGCACGCCCTGGAAGGCCGGGTGGGTGGTCGGGAATCCGCAGCGGGGCTCCAGGGGCGCCCAGTGCACCGGCATCTGGCACCGTTCGGCGAGGGTGACCGCCGCCTGCCAGCCGGCCGGCGTGTCGAGGCCGCCACCCACCAGCAGCACCGGTGAGTGCGCCGCGGCGATCCGCGCCGCCAGCCGGCGCACCACGTCACCGGCCGGTTGCGCCGAGACCTCGACCCGCCGGGCGGTGAGGGTCCGGACGGACGCGGGCTCGACCTCGGCGGTCCAGTCGTCCATCGGCAGCGAGACGAGCACCGGTCCCCGCGGCGGCAGCGTGGCCAGGTGGGCCGCTCGGGCCAGCGCGGCCGGTACGTCCTGCGGGCGGGGCGGTTCGTAGGCCCACTTGACCAGCGGCCGGGGCAGGACGGTGGGCTCCGGGTTGGTGAGCAGGGCGGGACCGGTGAGCAGGGCCCGGATCTGCTGCCCGGCGGTGATCACCAGAGGGGTGTGCGCGGCGGCGGCGTTGACCAGGGCACCCATCGCGGTGGCCACGCCGGGGGCGCTGTGCAGGTTGACCAGGGCGGGCCGCCCGGTGGCCTGGGCGTAGCCGTCGGCCATGCCGACGACCACCCCCTCCTGCAGTCCGAGGACGTATCGGAAGTCGGCCGGGAAGTCGGCGAGCATCGGCAGCTCCGTCGAGCCGGGGTTGCCGAACAGGGTGGTCAGTCCGTGCGCCCGGAAGACGTCGAAGGCTGCCTCTCGTACGGAGATCATGCCCGAGACTCACCCGCCGCCCGTGTCGACTGGCAGGGCCGGAAGTCCCGGACTCGGCCGCTACACCCCGGACGGCGTGGCGCCGGCGAGGACGGCGGCGAGATCCTCCCGGTGTCCGAACGAACCCGGGCGGTAGGCGCAGGCCGGTTCCTCCGCGTACAGGTCCCCGGTGGTGGCGAAGGCGCGGGCCCGGGAACCGCCGCAGACCGCCCGGAACTCACAGGCGCCGCACCGGCCCTGCAACCGGTTCGGGTCGCGCAGCCCGGTGAACAGTTCGGACGTGCGGTAGAGGTCGACCAGGGAGGTTTCCCGGACGTTGCCGGCCGGTACCGGCAGGAATCCGCTCGGGTGGACGTCACCTCGGTGGGAGACGAAGACGAAGCCGTTGCCGGCGCTGACCCGCAGGGGTGGGCGGCGTGGCCGGCGGGGCCGGTCGGTCAGCTCCAGCTCGTCGAGCTGCTGCCGCAGCCGCCGGTACAGCGGGCCCAGCCCGAGGGTGCGGACGGGGTCCTCGCCGTGCTGGGCGAGCACCGCCCGTTGCAGGCAGACCCGGCGGAAGTGGTGCGCCTCGGTGGTCTTGACCGGGACGTTCTCGCCGAGATCGTAGAGGACGTTGAGCACGTCCTCCGTCTCGGCGGCGTCGAGGGAGCGCAACGCCCGGCCGCGCCCGGTGGGCACCAGGAAGAAGACGCTCCACAGCATCACCCCGCGGTCGCGCACCTGCGCCGCGATCCGGGGCAGGTCGTCCACGTTGTCCCGGGTCACCGTGGTGTTGATCTGCACCCTGAGCCCGGTTTCGACGGCGTCCCGCCAGGCGCGCACGGTCAGGTCGTACACCCCGGGCACGCCCCGGAATCCGTCGTGCCCGGACGCCTCGGCGGCGTCCAGGCTCAGCGAGACGGCTCGGGCACCGGCGCGGTGCAGGCCGGCCAGCGCCGCCGCGGTGAGGGTCGGTGTTCCCGACGGGGAGACGGAGACCGGCAGGCCCAGCTCGGTGCCGCGCCGGACGAGGGTCTCCAGGTCCGGTCGCTGGAAGGGATCGCCGCCGGTGATCACGAACAACGGCGCGGGGCGACCGAAATCGGCCACCTGGGCCATCAGCCGGGTCGCCTCCTCGGTGTCCAGCTCCCCCCGGTCGCGGTTCGGCCGTGCCGAGGCGCGGCAGTGCAGGCAGGCCAGCGGGCAGGCCTGGGTCGCCTCCCAGATCACGATGAAGGGACGATCGGCGACGTCGCGCCGGGGCACCCGTACGCCCGCAGTGGCGGCCCGCAGCGACGCCGGGCGGTCGGCATATCCGGTGGCGCTCTCGTGGATTCCGTTGGTCACCCTTTCGACCCTGATCAACGCTAACCGGCCGATCGAGGGGCCGACGGCCCCTTCAGTACGGGACCAACGTCCCACCTGAAGAGGCGCCGGTCACATCCCCGCAAAAGCGGACTTTGAAATTCCTGATCTCGGGACCTTTGGCCCGGTCGCGGCCCGCGTCCGCTGGTCAGGATGGGCCCGGGTCCGCCGCGGGTGGGGTTGCGAACGATCGCGACCGGCACCAAGGTGGTCACCCAACAGGGCATCGAAGCAAGGGATGAGGCGTATGTCACGAGCGACCGAAAGTGCCGGTCGAGCTCTGCTGGGCGTCGGCGGGCTTGTCCGCCGGGCCGAGGTGTCTCCCGACGGCAGGGCGCTCTACCAGATCGGCGGACGGGAGGCGGACGCCTTCTACCGCGACCGCTGGTCGTACGACAAGGTGGTCCGCTCGACCCACGGGGTGAACTGCACCGGCTCCTGCTCCTGGAAGGTGTACGTCCGGGACGGCATCATCACCTGGGAGCAGCAGCAGACCGACTACCCGAGCGTCGGGCCGGACCGGCCCGAGTACGAGCCGCGTGGCTGCCCCCGGGGCGCCGCCTTCTCCTGGTACACCTACTCCCCCACCCGGGTGCGCTACCCGTACGCCCGTGGCGTGCTGGTGGAGATGTACCGGGAGGCGAAGCGCCGCCTCGGTGACCCGGTGGCCGCGTGGGCGGACATCCAGGCCGATCCGGAGCGGCGGCGCCGATACCAGAAGGCACGCGGCAAGGGCGGACTGGTCCGGATCACCTGGGACGAGGCCCAGGAGATGATCGCCGCCGCGCACGTGCACACCATCAAGGAGTACGGCCCCGACCGGGTCGCCGGCTTCTCCCCGATCCCGGCGATGTCGATGGTGTCGCACGCCGTGGGTGCGCGCTTCCTGTCGCTGATCGGCGGCTCCATGCTCTCGTTCTACGACTGGTACGCCGACCTGCCGGTGGCCTCGCCGCAGGTGTTCGGCGACCAGACCGACGTACCCGAGTCGGGCGACTGGTGGGACGCCTCCTACTTCGTCATGTGGGGCTCCAACGTCCCGGTCACCCGTACGCCGGACGCGCACTGGATGGCCGAGGCGCGCTACCGCGGCCAGAAGGTGGTGGTGGTCAGCCCGGACTACGCCGACAACGTCAAGTTCGCCGACGAGTGGATGCCGGCGCAGCCCGGCACCGACGGCGCCCTCGCCATGGCGATGGGACACGTCATCCTCAAGGAGTTCTTCGTCGACCGGCGCACCCCGCAGTTCGTCGACTACGTCCGCAAGTTCACCGACCTGCCGTTCCTGGTCACCCTGGAGCCGGGTGCGGACGGCGGCTACCGGCCGGGCAAGTTCCTCACCGCCGCCGACCTCGGCGAGTCGGACAAGGAGGCGGCGTTCAAGACCGTGCTCTGGGACTCGGCGAGCGGCGCCCCCGCCGTTCCGCGCGGCAGCCTGGGGCACCGCTGGGGTGAGCAGCCGGGCCAGTGGAACCTCGACCTCGGGGAGCTGGAGCCGGCGCTGACCTGCCTCGGCGGTGACGCGGTCGAGGTGGAACTGCCCCGCTTCGACACCGACATGCCCCAGGTGCTGCGGCGCGGCGTCCCGACCCGGACGGTCGCCGGCCACCTGGTGACCAGCGTGTTCGACCTGCTGCTGGCGCAGTACGGGGTGGCCCGCGACGGGCTGCCCGGGCAGTGGCCGGCGGGCTACGACGACGTCGAGGTGCCGTACACGCCGGCGTGGCAGGAGCCGATCACCGGCGTACCGGCGGTGCAGGTCGCCCGGGTTGCGCGGGAGTTCGCGGACAACGCGGAGCGCTCCGGAGGCCGGTCGATGATCCTGCTCGGCGCGGGCACCAACCACTGGTTCCACTCCGACGCCACGTACCGGGCGATCCTGGCGCTGGTGACGCTCACCGGCTGCCAGGGCGTCAACGGCGGCGGCTGGGCGCACTACGTCGGCCAGGAGAAGTGCCGGCCGGTCACCGGGTGGCAGCAGCTGTCGTCCGCGCTCGACTGGGTCCGCCCGCCGCGGCAGATGATCGGCACCGCCTTCTGGTACGTCCACACCGATCAGTGGCGGTACGACACGTACTCCGCCGACGTGGTCTCCTCCCCGACGGGCAAGGGCACATTCGCCGGCAAGCACACGATGGACCTGCTGGCCCAGTCCGCCCGTTCGGGGTGGATGCCGTCGATGCCCACGTTCGACCGCAGTCCGCTCGACCTGGCCGACGAGGCGCTGGCCGCCGCGCCGGACAACCCCGGCGGGTGGGTCGCCGACCAGCTCGGCCAGGGGCACCTGCGGTTCGCCTGCACCGACCCGGACGCGCCGGAGAACTGGCCGCGGGTGCTGACCGTGTGGCGGGCCAACCTGCTCGGCTCGTCGGCGAAGGGCAACGAGTACTTCCTGCGCCACCTGCTCGGCACCGACGCCAACCTGCGCGCGGAGGAGGCGCCGGAGGAACTTCGACCGAAGGACGTCACCTGGCGGGACGAGGCACCGGAGGGCAAGCTCGACCTGCTGCTGAGCCTCGACTTCCGGATGACCTCCACGACGCTCTTCTCCGACATCGTGCTGCCCGCCGCCACCTGGTACGAGAAGCACGATCTGAGCAGCACCGACATGCACCCGTTCGTGCACGCGTTCACTCCGGCGATCAACCCGCCGTGGCAGACCCGGACCGACTTCCAGGCGTTCCACGGCATCGCCAAGGCGTTCTCCGCGCTGGCGGGGACCCACCTGGGCGTCCGGAAGGACCTGGTGGCGGCGCCGCTGCTGCACGACACACCGGACGCGATGGCCACCCCGCACGGCCGGGTCCGCGACTGGGCGGCGGAGGGTGAGACCCCGGTGCCGGGCCGCACCATGCCGAAGCTGGTGGTGGTCGAGCGGGACTACGGCGCGGTCGCCGACAAGATGGCCGCCCTCGGACCGCTGATGGACTCGCTCGGCACCACCGTCAAGGGTGTGGCGGTCGACGTCCGCCCCGAGGTCGAGTACCTGCGCCGCAAGAACGGCGAGGTGCGCGGCGGGGCGGCCGACGGGCGGCCGTCGCTGGCCACGGACGTGCACGCCTGCGAGGCCATCCTGGCGCTGTCGGGCACGACCAACGGTCGGGTCGCCACCGCCGGCTTCCACGACGTGGAGAAGCGCACCGGGGTACGGCTGGCCGACCTGGCGGCCGAGCACGAGGGCAAGCAGATCACCTTCGCCGACACCCAGGCCCGCCCGGTGCCGGTGATCACGAGCCCGGAGTGGTCCGGCAGCGAGCACGGTGGCCGCCGGTACTCGCCGTTCACCATCAACACCGAGCGGCTCAAGCCGTGGCACACGCTCACCGGCCGGCAGCACTTCTTCCTCGACCACGACTGGATGCACGAGGCCGGCGAGGGGCTGCCGATCTTCCGGCCGCCGCTGGACATGCACAAGCTCTTCGGGGAGCCGCGGCTGGGCCGCAACGGCGAGCTGGAGATCACCGTGCGGTACCTGACCCCGCACTCGAAGTGGTCGATCCACTCCGAGTACCAGGACAACCTCATCATGCTGACGCTGTCCCGGGGCGGACCGACGATGTGGATGAGCGAGGCGGACGCGGCGAAGATCGGCGTCCGGGACAACGACTGGATCGAGGCGGTCAACCGCAACGGCGTGGTGGTCTGCCGGGCCGTGGTGACGCACAAGATGCCCGAGGGCACGGTGTACATGTACCACGCCCAGGAGCGGGTGATCGACGTGCCGAAGGCCGAGGTCAACGGCCGCCGCGGCGGCATCCACAACTCGCTGACCCGGCTGCTGGTCAAGCCCACCCACCTGATCGGCGGGTACGCGCAGCTGTCGTTCGCGTTCAACTACCTCGGCCCCACCGGCAACCAGCGCGACGAGGTCACCGTGATCCGCCGCCGTTCCCAGGAGGTGCAGTACTGATGCGGGTCATGGCACAGATGGCGATGGTGATGAACCTCGACAAGTGCATCGGCTGCCACACCTGCTCGGTGACCTGCAAGCAGGCGTGGACCAACCGGTCGGGCGTCGAGTACGTCTGGTTCAACAACGTGGAGACCCGGCCCGGCCAGGGCTACCCGCGCACGTACGAGAACCAGGAGCGCTGGCAGGGCGGCTGGGTGCGGACCCGGTCCGGCAAGCTCAAGCCCCGCTCGGGTGGGCGGCTGAAGAAGATGTTCACCATCTTCGCCAACCCGAAGCTGCCGTCCATGCAGGACTACTACGAGCCCTGGACGTACGACTACGAGCACCTGCTCACCGCCCCAGCCGGCGAGGACACACCGGTGGCCCGGCCCAAGTCGCTGCTCACCGGCAAGGACACGAAGATCACCTGGAGTGCCAACTGGGACGACTCCCTGGCGGGCGGCAACGAGATCGCCGCCGGTGACCCGGTGCTGGCGAAGGTCTCCGACCAGGTGAAGCAGGAGTTCGAGAAGACGTTCATGTTCTTCCTGCCGCGGATCTGCGAGCACTGCCTCAACCCGTCCTGCGCCGCCTCCTGCCCGTCCGGAGCGATCTACAAGCGGGCCGAGGACGGCATCGTCCTGGTCGACCAGGACCGCTGCCGGGGCTGGCGGATGTGCGTGACCGGCTGCCCGTACAAGAAGGTGTACTTCAACCACCGCACCGGCAAGGCGG
>JBARAE010000077.1:0-2768 GCA_049791715.1 Micromonospora sp. | reverse complement strand
CGCCTGGTTGGGCGGCCTGCCGCGGCCCGCCGTGCAGCCGTGGCACCAGCTCGACCTGCCCTGGGTGCCCGGCCTGGATCTGCGCTTCCACGTCGGCGTGGACGGCATCTCCTGGCCGCTGGTGGTTCTGACCGCCCTGCTCACCCTGCTCTGCTGCGGCTACACCCTGTGGCGGGTGCCCGAGGGCGGCGGCAGCGGACGCATCCTGGTGGCGTTGCTGCTGGTGGTCGAGGTGGGCATCCTCGGCACGTTCCTCGCCCTCGACCTCGTTCTCTTCTTCCTCTTCTTCGAGGTCGTCCTGCTCCCGATGTACGCGATCATCGCCGGTTGGGGCGGTGAGGACCGGCGGCGGGCGGCCCGCAAGTTCGTCCTCTACACCCTCTTCGGCTCGGTGCTGCTGCTGGTCGGCGTCTACGTCGTGGTGGCCGCCGCCGGCACCGCCGACATCGTCACGCTGACCGGCGGTGCCGGGCTCTCCCGGAGTACCCAGCTCGCCGCGTTCACCCTGCTGGCGCTGGCCTTCGCGGTGAAGAGTCCGCTCTGGCCGCTGCACTCGTGGCTGCCCGACGCGCACACCCAGGCACCGACCGTCGGCAGCGTGATCCTCGCCGGGGTGCTGCTCAAGATGGGCACGTACGGCCTGATCCGGGTGGCGGTCGGGGTGGCGCCCGAGGGCGCCCGCTGGGCGGCGCCGGTGCTCGGCGTGCTGGCGGTCGCCGCGATCCTGGTCGGGTCGCTGGTCTGCCTCGCCCAGGACGAGCTGAAGCGCCTCATCGCCTACTCCAGCGTCGGGCACATGGGCTTCGTGCTGCTCGGGGCCGCCACGCTCACCACCATCGGCCTCCAGGCGGCGCTGATCGGCAACATCGCGCACGGGGTGATCACCGGCCTGCTCTTCTTCCTGGCCGGGGCGATCAAGGACCGTACGCACACCGGGTCGCTCGCGGAGCTGTCCGGGCTGAGGGAGACCGCGCCTCGCCTCGCCGGGCTGCTCGGCTTCGCCGCGGTCGCCTCGCTGGGGCTGCCCGGGCTGGCCGGCTTCTGGGGTGAGGCGTTCGCCGTGATCGCCGCCGTCCGGCGGGGCGGTCCGCTCTGGATGACGCTCGCCGTGCTGGCCGCGGTCGGTGGGGCGCTGACCGCCGCGTACTTCCTGCGGCTGCTGCGCCGGGTGACGCACGGGCGGCCCAGCCCGGTGGTCGGCGGGCTCGCGCCGGGGCTGGCCGGGGCGGAGCTGACCGCCTGGGCCCCGTTGGTGCTGCTCGCGCTCGCCGTCGGCCTGGCACCGGCCCTCGTCCTCGGCTACGCGTCCGCCCCGGTCGACGCCCTGGTGGGAGTTCTCCGGTGAGCGCGAGGAGTGCAGCGGAGCGGAGCCCCGCAGCCGGGAACAGAGGTGAGCTCAGATGAGCCTCGTGCAGAGCGTCGACAACGTGGCGCTGCTACCGGCCTATCTTGCCGCCGGCGCCGCTGTCCTCGTGCTCCTGGCCGACCTGCTGGTGGCCCGAGCCGCCGCGACGGTCGCCGTCGCCGCGGTGGGCGCCGTCGCTACCGTGGCCGGCGCGGTGGTGGTCGGGGCGGGCGGTGAGCGCCGCACCTTCTGCGTCGGCGCCGACTGCTCCTGGGTGTTCGGCGGCCGGGCGGCCCTGGTCGCCGCGGTCTTCGCCCTGCTCACCCTCGGGGTGCTGGCGCTGTCCGGGCCGCTGCTGCGGGCCGGTCGGACGCCGGTGGGGGAGTACTGCTTCCTGCTCGCCTGCGCGATGACCGGCGGCGTGGTGCTGGGCGCGGCCGGTGACCTGATCACCCTGATCGTGGCGCTGGAGACGCTCACCCTGCCGCTGTACGTCCTGGTCGGGCTGCGCCGGGGCAGCCTGGCCAGCGCGGAAGCGGCGGTGACCTTCTTCGTGGTCAGCGTGGTGGCGACCACGCTCACCCTGCTCGGTGCCGCGCTGCTCTACGCGGTGACCGGCGGACTGCACCTGGGTCGGCTCGGCGCGATCTTCCACGAGCGGCCGGACCTCCTCGACCTGCCGCTGACCACGGTCGCCGTGGCGCTGGTGGTGCTCGGCTTGGCGTTCAAGGTGGCCGCGGTGCCGTTCCACGCCTGGGCCCCGGCGACGTACGACGGCGCGCCGCTGCCGGTGGCCGCGTACCTGTCGACGGCGTCGAAGCTGGGTGGGGTGGTCGCCCTGCTCGCGGTGGTGCAGCTGGCTCTCCCGGCGAGCGTCACCGGTCCGGTGCTGGCCCTGCTCGCGGTGCTGACCATGACGGTCGGCAACCTGGTGGCGCTGCGCCAGCGGCGTACCGTCCGGCTGCTCGCCTGGTCCTCGGTGGCCCAGGCGGGGTACATCCTCGCCCCGCTCGGCGCGCTCGCGCTGGCCGCCGGTCGCACCGCCGACGCCCGGGCCGGCGCGTACGCGGCCGCCGTGGCGTACGCGGTCTTCTTCGTGCTGCTGGAGTTGGGGGCGTTCGCGGCGGTCGTGGCGCTGCGCCCCGCGGGCGCCGACGGCGGGGCCGTAACCGACCTGCGCGGCGCGGCCCGCCGGCACCCGTGGGTGGGAGGCGCGTTCGCCCTGGCGCTGGTCGGGCTGGCCGGGCTGCCGCCGGACCTGGCCGGGCTCTTCGCGAAGGTGACCGTGGTCCGCGCCCTGCTCGACGGCGGGGCGGGCTGGCTGGCCCTGGTGGTGGCGCTGAACGCGGTGATCGGCCTCGCCTACTACCTGCGCCTGGCCGCCACCCTCTACGCGGCGCCCGGCCCGGCCGAGGCCGGGGTC